>NZ_CP019980.1:992344-1299792 GCF_002982115.1 Lysinibacillus sphaericus
TTCTTTATCAACGGATAAATAGAGCGTATTTGTTTTGGTAGCTTGGTTTGATGCCAATGTTACGTTTACTGCTTTTCCTTTCAAACCATTCCCTTTATAGTCGACCGCACTATTATTTAAATACCATATTTTTTTATCTGGTTTTGGATACTTACTTGTTTTTGCTCTTGTTTCGTCCGTTACGACAAAGCCATGACGAGCAAAGTGTTCACTTAAATCTAAACCGAGCGCTTCAGAAGAAAACTCGACTAAATATTGTTGTTTAGAACGTTCGCCATCTGTTAGCGTGACATTTTTTTCGCGGTAAAGAGCGTTTAATTTTCCCCAATAGCCAGGGCTATACATTTCAAGTTGCCAGTAAACGGCTAGTTTTTCAAACAAACCTTGATCGTTATAATCTTTTGTGTTTTCTTTCAATACGTTTTTATAAACATTCGCTTCATATGGAATGCGTCCATCGATTTTCCCGTAAAGTGCTGACATATGCTGTGGAAGCATATTGTTTGTTACTTCGCCGATTGTTCGTACACCTATATCCATACGGTGACCGATTTCATGGATAAGCCCCCATGAACCGCCTTTTTCTTCTATCGGAACTAAAATATCAGCCACAACATCATCCAGTGTGCCAATATGATCGCCAGCTGCATACATGTACGCATAAGGCTGTGCAAGTCGTACGTTTTCTCTTATTAATTTTGGATCATGTTTTTCACTGCGCCCATCTAAACCGTAATACTTAAATAATTCGTCCATAAGGCGATTATACGATTCAATGGTTTGGAGTGGGCTATAGCCATTTTCTATATAGGTTTTGTAAGCACCTGTTGCAGTACCTGTCCAAAATAAATGGTCACCAACGACTTCTACAATATCAAGCACTTTGCGATCTTCAACATTTGGATGCTTCGCTATATCTTCATCAATTTTTTTCTTATAGTCGATTAAAAATTGTTTGAACTCCTCTACGTTTGTAGACTTTGTTGCAAATGGAATTCTCTCAACACCTTCGAATCTTAAGGTCGGTGCTTTACCTTGCTGTTCCGCTGTATAAGGATTTTCAATATAGATTGTGCCACCAGGTGTAACGGCCTTCTTATTATAAGAAGTTTTAGGGATGGCAGGAACAGTAATGACGTTTTTACCGACTTTTAAGCTGACACCTTGTCGCCAACTATTCCAAGCACCTTCTTGTTGTGAAAATGCCAAGCATGGTAACGGACCAGTTGTTGATGCGTCAACGTAAACGGTAATTTGATCACCCGGTTGGGCAGCAAGGCCAGTTGGTTGTAAATTGTTACCGAAGCCGAATTTCAATTGTTGATTGGCATGTTTGACCATATCCCCGTGTTGCTCGGCTACTATAATTCTTCCTTCTGTAACCACTTCACCGTTCATTATTTTTTTAGCTAATTCGATATTGTCTTTATAAATAGCATATAGTGGATGTGTTTTCGCTTCTTCTTCTAATGCGTTCATATGTTCGATGCTGTTGAATGCAGGGGAAACTGTATTCATCGTTCCGTCAGTAAATAACTGCGCCATTTTATCGTCTAATGCATCTTCTTTATAGAAGGCTAATTCAGAAAGTGTTGCCCAATTTTGATTGGATTTAGTGAATTTAAATTTCAACCGTTTAAATGTCGTCGGTGCAAATTTTGCCTCTACTAATCCTGCGACCATGTTATGTTTACCTGTTGAGACAAGTTCATAGGTTTCGCCTTTTGACGTTTGGGAAGCGTAAATTTCAAATTCCTCGGCAAAGCCTTTACGGTCAGAAGGTCTTGCTCCATAAATAATACGATTTAATGTAACAGGTTCTATAAATTCAACTTCTACTTCATTTGAGAATGTAGCTGTGTTGCTTTTATTTGTTTCCCAATATGTATGAACATCGCCATCGATGGCATTTTTGATAACGGCGCTCGCATAGTGTCCGCCATTGTTGGTAATTTCTTTAATGTTTGCCTTATCCATTCTAAATAACTTTGAATACGCTTCGTTGGCATAATGGCTAAATGACGAAGTTAGTGCAGTTGTCGCTGTAATTTTTTCATTGCTTAGCAGTGCTTTCGCATTGTCAATATCTTCTTTGAATTGTGCGTAGAAGGGGTGGCCTTGGGTTTCGACCTCTAATTGATTGATAGCATCTATGGTGTTGAATTTGTCACTTACAGCGCTCATTGTACTATCTGTAAAGAGTGTCGCCATTTTGTCAGAGACAGCATCTTCTTTATAAAATTGAAACTCGGATGCACTTGCCCAATCTTGATTTGCTTTCGTAAAAACAAATTTTAGTCGTTTAAATTCTGTAGGGTTGAATTGGATTTCGACGATATCTCCAGTAGAACCTGTATATTGTCCTGATGAAACGAGTGTAAAATCATCGCCTGTATCTGTAGTGGAGCTATAAATTTCAAACTGCTGTGCAAAACCTTTTCCTTTTGTAGAAGATTGACGAGCTGCATAGACAATTCGATTTAATGTAGATGCTTCATGGAACTGAATGATCACTTCATTAGTGAAGGAGGTACTATTGGGTTTCCCTGTTTCCCAATGGCTGTTTATATCACCATCAATCGCTTTATCTATAGTAGAACTTCCATATTTTCCGCCGTTGTTCGTAATCGATTGAATGTTTGCTTTCGCTATTTTAAATACGTCATCGTATGCTTTTAAAATATCTGTTCCGTACAATTCAAATTTTTTCACCGAAGCGATGGAATAATTAGTACGAGCTTCGGCTGAAGTTTTAACTATATCTCCACTTGGATTTTCAGTGGCTAAAACATTCATTGGACCACCGACGAAATTTAAAGCAAGGGCAGATACTGTTACAATCTTTACTACTTTCATCTAAATTCCTCCTTATGCATTTTTCTTACAGAGTACATAAAAAAGCTACTCAAAAAAGAGTAGCTTTATTTTAAATAAGGCAATCATAAAAAATCCCACATTATAATAAATAGCACTAAAAAATGCCTTTCGTAAATTATATTAATATACAATTATCAGTGGGTTGTGTGTTACGTCCTTACTAAACAAAAAGTAGTATGTACTCTTCGGCAACTGGCAGACATAGTTATTAAAAACCTTAGTCCCTATAGCTTTGCGTCCCTAAATTTCTTTAGGTTTGCCTATTCAATTTTCTACAATAAAGAATAGCATAAGGAAAATCATTGCCAAAGTACAATTTGCACTATATTTTACCACCTATAATTCGGGTAAAATGGCGAGGTTTTTTTTATTGGGCGAAAAATAATGTCATTTAATGGTGGTTCATTTGTTATGTGTAAAAGACTTTAGTAAGAGGAAAATGGTTTATCTGTAAACTACTTATGTCATGGGTACTGATATTGAAAATATTTACAATAGGTGAAATAATAGATTTGATACTATTTAATGAAAGGAAATGGTCTACATGTTATATAAATTAAATAAGTCCTCCTGGGATTATGAAAAGGTAAAAAGAGTGAGTCTTGATGCGATTGGTTGGAAAGAGAAGGATTTAGAAAGGTTAGTATCTAAACATCTGCAAGATTTTATTTCTAGCAAAGATTTAATGACAATATTTAACGAGCGTCCAAGACAAGAAGAACCCGATATTTTAGCAGTTGATAAAGATGGCGATTTATATATATTTGAATTGAAAAGATGGGGTTCAAATCAAGAGAATTTGCTACAAGTATTGAGATATGGTCAATTATTCGGTAATAGTAGTTACGATGAGCTCAATGAAAAATACCTCAAATATAGCCAAGGCAATATATCGTTAATGGATGCCCATAAGCAGTATTTTGATAAAGATGCAAGTAATCAAATTACCCAAGAGATGTTTAATAATAAGCAACATTTCATTGTTATGACAAATGGCTTAGATCAACAAACGGTAGAAGCAATTATTTATTGGAAGAAGAACGGTTTGACTATTGATGCCATTGTCTACTGGATATTTGAAGTGAATGGTGAACATTATATTGAATTTAATATGTATTCGCCAATTGAAAGTTATTTAGAATATGAGAGTAGCGCCTACGTTTTAAACACGAATCATACCAATAATCCACTAACGACAGATGAAATGTTAACTGGAATGAAAGCAGCGGCTTATCATAAAGGATGGCAAGAAAAAATAGAAAAGATTCAAAAGGGCGATATTGTATTTCTTTATAAAAGCGGCGCTGGCATTGTAGGATACGGAAAAGGTTCCGGTAAATATAACAAGCAAGATTATAATGGCTATACTAATGCAGAGACAAATACACCTTTACAAGATTTTTGTATATTAAAATGTCCATTAAGTGCTTCTGAAATGAAAGCTATTTGTGGACAAGGTTTTAACTTTAGACAAACGATGTTCTCAATTAGTGAAGAAAATGCCAATAAATTAATGCGAGTAATTCAAAAACATTACTTGTAACATTTTAGGAGCGATATTTTAGCCGTTTAGCGTTACCGGGGTTACGAGCTTCCATCACCATTTACACAATCTTCTACGTCATTATGCGTAGGAGGTTTTTTATTTTTGTTTGAATAGCAAGCGGCAGCGATATTGAACTGTAATGTTTAGTTCATCTTCCGTTCATTTTCAGTTCATGTTGTGTTCATGTTGACTCTATATTCTAAGAATGTAAAAAGAAATAGGAGGGGTTTAAAATGAACCTAGCTTTAAAAGAAATGAAGAAAAATAAAGTGCGATTTGTGATTTTAGGTTCGATTGTTTTTCTGGTGAGTTTATTAACCTTTATTATTTCGGGTTTGGCAAATGGATTATCGCAAGACAATGCTGCGCTTATTAAAGATTTGCCAGCGGGGCAGTTTTACATGAATGAAGATGCAGATGAAACATATAATCTGTCTAGAATAGATAGCAGTACCCAAGATGAAATTTTAAGCAAACAAAAAGATGCTGTTGCCTTTTCTATTCAAATGGGCTTTATCAATGATAAGGCAGGAAAGCAACAAAGCGTGGCATTTGTAACAGCTACCGATTCGCCGTTATTTGCAAATGTTAAACATGAAGAAATTATTTTAGATAGCTCATTAAAGGATAAAGGTATACAGATAGGCGATACAGTAACGAACAATCAGTTTAGTGGCAAGTTTATTGTAAAAGATTTTGTTGAACAAAAGAAATATAGCCATGCGCCAGTTGCCTATATTAGTATGGAAGATTACCAAGAAATTTATCGAGTTAAAGAAATGCAATTAGTGTTTACACCAGATGGGGATGCCTCACAAGCGTATACAGGATTACAAGCTTTTTCAAAAAGTGATTTTTTAAATACGATACCGAGTTATAGCGCAGAACAAATGTCTCTTAATATGATTGTCTGGTTTTTAGTTGTCATTAGTGGCATGCTGTTTGCAATCTTTTTCTATATGATGAACGTTCAGAAGATTGGCTTATACGGTATTTTAAAAGCAATTGGTTTAAAAACAAGTAAGCTATTCAAAATGATTTGGACACAAATGATTGTGATTACTGTGATTTCTCTGGTGCTATCTATTACACTAAGCCAAGTTTTTAATCAGTTTGCACCACAAGGAATGCCATTTAGTTTAAGTTTTGCTACAATAACGCAATTGTCGATTGTATTCCTTATTATTGGATTTATCGGGGCTACCATTTCAGGGATCCAAATTAAAAAAATTCAACCATTACAAGCGATACAACAAGGAGAGGTCTAATATGACACAATTTACAATGGAGAATGTTAGAAAAACGTTTACAAATGGTGAAGTGCAGGAAGAAATATTAAAAGGCATTAACCTGACCCTGAAGGAAGGTGAAGTAACAGCATTAGTGGGCGCTTCAGGTTCTGGTAAAAGTACTTTGCTAACGATTGCAGCAGGTTTGCAACCTACAACCGATGGGCAGGTAATCTTTGAAGGGAAAAACATGACGACATTAAGTGCAGATCAAGTTCGACAAGTACGGGCAAGTAAATTTGGCTTTGTCTTTCAATTTGCACATTTAGTTCCGTTTCTTACAGTAGAAGAACAGCTCCTGCTGATGTTGGAAGTATCTGAAACGCCATTAAAGAAACACGAGCAGCAAAGAGAGGTAGAGCGTATTTTAAAATTAGTAGGGATGGATCATCGCAAAAATGCCTATCCTTCTTCTTTATCAGGTGGGGAAAAGCAACGAGTTGCGATTGCTCGAGCGATTATTCATAAACCGAAAGTGCTCTTTGCAGATGAGCCAACAGCAAGTCTCGATTCGAAACGGTCGAAGGACGTAATGGAGTTAATTCGAAATCTTACTAAAACATTAAATATCACGACGTTAATGGTTACACATGATGAAGAAATGCTTATGTATACAGACCAAGTCATAAAAATGAATGACGGTAAAATTTTGCAAAATGTAAATTAATAAAATGCGCAAAAAGTGTTCGATTGATTAGCTTCAATCTAACACTTTTTTGCTGCGCCGTTGTTGTCCGCTACGGCGGTGCTTTCCTTTCGCGACCGTCGCTAACGCGCAGAATGCTCGCGTCTTATATCGTGTGCTGTTCTGAACTAGAGTCATCGCCTTCGCTCCCAACTACTAGTGAACACTTCTAATTTTTTATTTTTGCAAAAGCATTAATGGCTAAGTTCGTATAATAAAAAATTTATGAACATCTTTCCTCTGTCTCTTATTTTGCAGTAAGCGTTAATCCTGAGAAGTCAATTCGAATACTTTACTGAATCGGAACTAATATTTCGCATAAATGATTATCAATCATTTGCGACGTATATCTTTCAATTATTGGTTCTTGTCTCATGATTAGCTGATGTTGCTCGATTTCTGAAAAGACAGTGCTCCAAAATGTGCTGATTGCTTCTTTAGTATGGTCGAGCAAGAAAACAGCGTATTTCCCGCCACTAAATGTACCAACATGTGCAGGTTTTGACACATGGAAATTTTCATGAATCATTATGCCAACATCATAACGGCATTGCTCTTTAGGTGTTATTTCGGGATTATCTTGCGCTATGCCGAATATGGCTGATTGGTTCAACAAGTCATTTAAATGTGCCCATTGTTTAAAAGACTCCATTAACCCTTTGTTTTGCCGTTCACCATATTGACCAACGTTTCTAAAAAAGGCAATTTTTGAAGCGGGTAATTCTTCAATTGTGATTTTCATTGTATCGTCCTCCTTCTTTAGCTAAGGTAATATGATTAAAAATGTTTCTCAAGAACTTTTTTAAAAGTAATGAAATGTTTTAATTCTTCCGTATTCTATTATTCAAAGCAAATTTGCAAGAACCCATTATGTGGATGATGGCATTTTTTATGTTTTCTATGTCATACCTTCTAATTAGGGGGAATGCATGTTGAGAAAAATAGTAATGTTTGTTGGTGTATTGCTAGTAGCTATAGTTACTTTTAACCTTGTCGACAGGCTTTTAGCAGCCGATACTTCAGAAAATAAAGAAGGGCAGGGTTCATTCGTTAGTCAAGAACAATTAAGTATGGCTACATTGAAAGATAAGTTGCGTGCAATATATGTTGGAGTAGATGTGAAAACGACACCAAAGAAAGAATTGGTGTTACAAGTTGTTGCGGACGAAGATTATTTTAATTTGGTAACAAAGGATATGGAACCAATTGCCAAAAGTGTGATAGCAAACTCTCCATTTATGGACTATACGCTTGTTTTTGAACGCTGGGAACTAACCTCACGGGATGAAGAGGATATCAATCTCGATAATGGGGTATCCAATTTTATTAAAACGATTGTGGAAAGTCTTGAAAGTTATACAGTATTCAAACATGTAACGACGGATCACCAGTCTTTCATTACTATCCAAACGACAATAGATAGTTCTGAGAAAGACGCGGAAAAATTAGCGCTGGAGATGGAAGAGACAGTTTATGAAATAATTAATTTTCAAAACCGAAATGAGCAATCTCAGAAGCGTACATATGACATTAAAATAGTGAGTGCTCAGGGAAAAGTATTAAATCGATAAATGGTGAAATTGTGTGGGTGACAGGCACTAAAAAAAGCCGTAACATGCGCTAAGTGCGACATGTTGCGGCTTAAATTGTATGAGTGACAGGCACTAGCTTTTTAGGAAATCGGGTTTAGCGAAGCTTGGGTTAGGGTATTGGTAGAAGCCTTCACCTGTAGCTCGTCCTAATTTACCTTTATCGATATACTCTGTTTTCAATAGGTTAGCTAATTTTTTCATGTTTTCATCCCCTGTAGCGGCAGCTTTTGCTTCTACAATGTTATGGGCTGTATTAATACCTACAACGTCTAAAATAGCAAATGGTCCAAGAGGAGCGCCAGTACCAATCATCCATGTTTTATCAATTGTTTCAGGGTCAGCTACTTCTTTCACTAATAGCATTTCTGCTGCATCTAAAAATGGCACTAGTAAAGAGTTTAAAATATAGCCAGGCTGTTCTTTATATAAAGGTAGTGGTACCATGCCGATTGCACGTGCAAATTCCACCACTTCATCAAATACTTTCATATCTGTACCTGGGTGTTTCATAATTTCAGCAGTATTGTTTACCCAAATAGTATTAGCAAAATGTAATGCTAAAAATTTCTCTGGACGCCCTGTTGCTTCTGCAAATTGGCTAGGTAATAAAGTCGATGAGTTCGTAGCAAAAATTGTTTTTGCGGGTGCAACTTTACCAAGGTTTGTGTAGAATTCAGTTTTAATTTTTACAACTTCAGGAATAGCTTCGATAACTAAATCAGCATTTGCTACAGCATCTGCTAAATCACTATTAAATGATAGACGAGCGTAAGCAGCATCCACTTCTTCCTGTGTGGCACCTAAATCGTGCTGGTACAATGGTTTTAACTTTGTAATACGCTCTTGCGCATTTTTTAAAGCTTCGTCATTAATATCGTATACAGTAACGTTAAATCCTTTAAAAGCAGACTGATAAGCAATCTGGCTTCCTAAAACTCCGCTTCCTGCTACAGTAATATTTTGATAATTCATCTGACTTCCTCCTCTGATAATGTTACATCGATATAATAGTTTTGTTACAAAATGATTTCCTTGTTACACTCCCATAGTACTGCTTCCAACGAACTAAAATCAAATAATAAACTCAATTATTATAATGATATAAAAATATGTCTAATTACTATAAAAAATTATCTCTTTAAAGTATGTGCTGATGGGGAATAAAAATAACGGCGCTACCATTTTTTTTTGATAGAGGTCTCTGATACTAGATGCGTACTGTACAAAGGTTAATATTATGAGTTGAAAGGACTATGCAAGATGAGTAGTTATCCCTTTTGTAAATAAATGTATTAATCAATTAGACCTATGTAACTAATTATTTAGACGGTGAATTTAGTTTTTGAAATATAGGACTTTATTATAATTTTGAATAATTTACATATATTTATAGATTTGTTAACAGATGATTTAGTACACTAAATTTATGAATTGAAAGGGGAAAGAAAAATGAAGAAAACGATTTTAGCTGGAGCTTTAAGTATTGCTTGTTTTACAGGAGGTTTTGCTACACAAGCACAAGCTCAAGGCAATGACAATATTGCCAATATTATTCATCCAAATCAGGTTGTTGTAGCAACAAACCAAGCGCAGTCTATGTCTTATCAAGATATCTACAAAATGCTATTACTTTCAGAATTAGGTATTGACAATCCTGATAATATGACTGTAGTAACAACTAAAAATAGCATTACTTTGAAAATTTCACTAAAGGCAGTAATGGATAGCTATTCAGATGGGTCAAACTTATATCCTGAGGGTGAAAAAGAGTTTAAAGAAAACTACGAAGAAATTAAAAAGCTATTTGGTGATGCTATGCAAATGCGCTTTATTCAATCTGGTAATAGTTACAAAGCTGAAGTTTATGCAGAAGGGAAATGGCAAACTGCAAGTAATAAAGATGTGAATGATTGGTTGACAGTATTAAACCGTGCAGATTTTGATCTTAAACCAGGTGGTTATTTTACAGATGCAATTGGTCACTGGGCTGAAAACTATATCCAATTACTTTATCAAGCTGGAATAGTGACAGGTGTTACGGATACAACGTTTAATCCGAATGGTCAAGTAACACGTGGACAATTAGCTGCAATGATTTTCCGTGCTTCAGGACTAGATGTTAATGAAGATTATGAAGGTCCAGCTACATACAAAGATATGCAAGGCTTCTGGGGGGCAAAGGAAGTAGCGATTTTACAAGAGTATGGATTACTCGAAATTTTTGATGGTGAAAATTTTGAACCAAATAAACCGGCTACACGTGAGGAAATGGCTCATGTAACGGCAAGCTACTTGGAATCAGTGGAATTCGATGTAGAAAAGGCTAATAAAAATAATACTTTTACAGATAAAGGTGACATGCGTCAGGAAGCGGTAGCATCGATTGGCTTATTACAGCAATTAGGAATTATTGAAGGCGCAAATGGTAAGTTTAATCCAAAAGGCAATTTGACTCGTGCGCAATTTACGAAAATCTTATCGCTTACACTGATGACAGTAAATAAATAGTAAGAGTAAAAAACCACTTTGCTAAGGCAAAAGTGGTTTTTTTTACGTGCCAGTCACCGAAACAATTTTGACACAATTCATCCTGCAAGTACGTGGAACATATAGCTTAAAAAATAGCCTAATAATATATAGGTGAGAAAGGCTTTACAAGTGACTGTTTGTACGTGGTGCAAAATAAACTCTGAAATACTAGCCGTACCGATTAATCCGATTGATAAGCCCATTAATATTCCTTGTGCTCTTATTGTTAAATCCCAATACTGACCAATTAAAATAAAAATGATAAAGAAAATGGAGAATCCGATGAAATAAATAAATAGCTTCCATAGCTTTTCACTTTGTGAGAGAAAAGCTGTTGTAAGTGCAAATCCTTCAGGAAGATGATGAAGAATAATGGAAGCTGTGATCGTTATACTTAATGCAGAGTTTCCTAGTAAATTACCTACTGTAAGACTGATTGGGATTGTATGAATGACCATTGCAATGGCGAGCAAGGAAACGGAGGGATTTTGATAATTAGTCGGGTGAAATAAACTACTAAGTAGTTGAAAAACTAAATAGCCGATGAGAATGCCTAGTATGATGCCAAAAGACTTGTACATTTGAAATGAGGATGGAATGATGTCTAGTATAAGCAATCCCAATAAAAATCCGCCACATAATAATGATAAGCCCTGGGTTGTATGTTGAAAAAGCTTAGAGAAAACCCAAGCAATTGTTCCTCCTATACTCACGCTGAAAAAAAGAAATCCTCCAAGTATCATTGCACTCAACTGCGAAATTCCCCCGCCCCATTATAATCTGAAGTCCGTTTTACAAAATATATGCAATTCAAGGGTTTATATGAGGATACGCTGTTAAAAATATACAATCTCACTATCTATGTAGAGCAGGAAAACATTAATTAGCAAATAAAAAGTTACAGCTCATACAAATGAAAAGGAGCAGTATCAAGCTTCCCTTCCATCTGTAGACCGTATAGGGTTATTGGAAGACTTCTTCAATCGTTTGAGCAATTTTAATAAAATGTAAGTCTTTATCTTTTGTATATTCGATTGCGCCAGCTCCACCTAAATAAAATTGTATAGATGGATACTTTGAAGCAAAATCCTCTAATTGCTGTAAGAGAGCAGGGTGCATTTCAAAAGGCATAGTTGTTAGAGCGGACAATATAACAATTTGAGGCTGAAACTTCGAAACGAGCGATTCAATTGCCCCTAGTGCAGGTGAGCTCCCTATTAAAAATGACTTCCATCCAAGCAACATCGCTTGTAAAAGCAAAATATGGAGTGGGACTTCATGATATTCCCCTGGTAAACATGCCCCCATAATGAGCGGGGCGTTGTCTTTATATTGATAGTTGCGTCTAATCTGTACTAAATAATCTCGGATCACCATCGTGATAACAGCTTCCTGATATTCTGACCATTCCGCTTTTTCCCATCGCATACCTACTTCATGTAACAAAGGAATAACTACAGTCGATAGAAATTTGGGTAAGCCAAGCGCATAATGAGCATCTTGAAGAATTCGGTTAATTTCAATTTCGTCACAATGCGCCCCTTTTTCTAGTAGAAGAAAAACATAATCGTTCATTTCGTGATGGATAGTTGGAACAGGAATTGGTTTAGAATCTGATTCTTGTTCTGGCTCCATTGTTTTGACAACTGTGGCCGCTTGTTTTATAGAATATCCTTGTTCGGATAGTTTTCGTACCTTTAGTAGTATTTGAATATCTTGTTCTGTGTAAACTCTATGACCGTTGTCTAATCGTTTTGGTTCAACAAGTTGATAGCGTTCTTCCCATTTTCGAATGACTTGCTTAGAAAGACCCGTTACTTCAGAAACTTGTTTAATATTATAATGCCATGTTGTTGAATTGACAGATGTCATTGTTCGTCAACCCTCTTTCCAGTTTGAAAAGTATCGAATTATCATAACAATTATACTGTAGATTTATCAAGTGGAAAATTTAAACCTATAGCTCTATTTTAAACGATAAAACATAATTTGTATAATTTTTGTATAACTATTATATCTAATAGTTTGACAATATTTAATTTTTCATGATATACAGGTACTAAACAATTATGTGATTGAGGTGGAGAATGTGGCGAAATGGTGGAAACGGAAGTTAGAAGCTTCTAAAGATGAATTATTTAGGTTGGAAGATGGCTTTGAACCAGTTATTGAATTGTCTACTATGCCAGAGTTAGAAAAACAGATGGTATTAATAGGGCTTAAACGAGAAGATTTCTACATAATAAAAGCATGTCAGCCATTTGTTCGCGACGGTATCGAAGAAGTAACGGCTGTATTTTACCAAAACATACTCGCAGTTCCATCGTTGCGTAAAATCATTGAGGAGCGTACCCAAATCGATCGCTTGAAAAAAACATTAGGGAACTATTTAATTGCAATGTTTGATGGAGCTTTTAATGTAGAAGCAATTGAAAGAAAAAGAAAGCTAGCTCGCATGCATTTTAAAATTGGTCTAGAGCCAAAGTGGTATATGGGTACTTTTCAACATATCCAAGAAGCAATCATCAATTTGATTGTGAAAGAGATGACAGCACCTGCTCTTCGTGAGCAAATTATGTTAACCATTTCAAAATTAATTAATCTTGAAATGCAAATTGTGTTGGAAGAATACGAAAAGGAAAACGTTAAAATAAGAAATGATCAATACAATCACATTAAAAATGAGTTAAAACAAAAAATATCTTTAATCAGTCAAGATTTGGCTAATTTAACTGAAGAAACAAATTCGTCTATTGATGAAGTAGATGTGCAAACGACGATGATTGCACAAATAATTGAAAGAAATGTCGAGACTGTTCATCATATTAATCAAGATGCAGATGTTGGTAATCAACATGTCATGAAGTTGGAACAAGAGATGCGCCATATATATAACCGGACAGAAGAAATGGGCACATTAATCGGCAACTTAAAAGAGTCTTCGGATCGTATTATTGATATTGTTTTGCTCGTCAAAGCCATTGCAGATCAAACCAATTTGCTTGCCTTAAATGCCTCTATTGAAGCGGCAAGAGCAGGTGAACATGGTAAAGGATTCGCGGTAGTTGCTCAGGAGGTACGCAATTTAGCTGAACAGTCAAAACAATCTGTCGAGGAAATTACGAAGCTTGTTCAAACATCTACCTCTTTAACGATGCGTGCAGTTGAAATGATAGATCGTATTGAAGAAAGCGTGGCAGATGGTGTTGAGGCTGCTGTTGAAACACAATCGAAATTTCACGATATCCTCCAAGCTATTGTGGAAAATGAGCGATGTATTGTACAGGTAGAAACGGATGTAAAAAATTTAGAAAAGGTAATTAGCTCTATTGGGAACGAAACACGCACTGTTGCTAGCACAGCCGATAGTTTATATCAGACAGCCATGCATTTGTAATTAACACATATGCTGATAGATTTTCACTAAGATAGAACGATCTCCAACTGTAGATCATTCTATTTTTTTTATGTCCTTGAGTAGAAACGAGCAGTATCTGTTCATCATGGACTGTTTTAAAAGTAGCCACTACAGGTATAAAAGGGGAGAGCGTGTTTTTAAAGGAAACATGTATATCAATAATTAAAAGGCTATATAGTACCTTATATAGATAAAAATAAGGAGGGATGGCTATGAAGTGGGTTGCACTGTTAAGCTATATAGCAATGATTATAATCAATGGTTTAGCAAGTACAATCGGTATTAATGGCAAAACAACAGCGGAAATATCCAATCAAATAGAGGTACTTTTCACACCAGCAGGTTATGTTTTTGCCATTTGGATTGTGATTTATATTGTTTTGGGAATATGGATTTTTATTCATTTCTTTTCGAAAACAGAAAATCAGGAGACCGCCATTATCAATCTTGTTACATTAACGTGTCTGTTTAATATTGCGTGGCTTTTATGTTGGCATTATGCATATTTCGTATTATCCATTGTAATGATGGTAGGTCTCCTTATAAGCTTAATCTTGATATACAGTAGTTATCCAAAAGGGGATACTCGTTTTGCAGGAAGATTACCGTTCTCGATTTATTTAGGCTGGATTAGTGTAGCCTTAATGGCGAATATTAGTTTTGTACTGAAGTATTATCAATGGAATGGCTTTGGTATCTCTGAAATATGGTGGACAAATTTATTGCTCTTTGTCGCTACATGTCTTGCTATTTATATACGCACTGTAGAAGTGGATGTTGTGTTTCCACTAGTTATTATTTGGGCTCTTATCGGCATTGCTGTCAAAAATGGAGTGGATGCAGGAAGTTTATTTTATATGCCTATACTGTATAGCGTAGTGCTCTTGATATGGATTTTTGTAGGAAAGCGGAAAGAGTAACTAGTTGACGGTAACAGCCATCAACGACATAGCAAAAAGTGTTAGATTGATTGTAGTTAATCTAACACTTTTTCGCTTTTGTCCCAGTCTCTTTCATTCATTGGATTAAGGTCAAGGACCGTGCTAGTTGTTCTAATTTTGTTCTTATATGAATATAGTGGCTACTAAGTGCTGAAATAGGATGCGAAGTGTAACACTAGAAAATAAGCGTTTGGAAAGAACGTGATGCTTTGTTATTGAAGGCAAAAAGGAGTGACTACACACGTGCTAGAGTATAGACTCGTGACAACGATTGACGAGCTTGAGTCGTATAAGGAAACTTGGACTAAGATACTTGAACGTGAAAAAAACGATAATCCATTCATAGAGTATGGTTGGGTGTCGACGTGGTGGTCGATACTTGGGTGCGAAGAAAATGTGGAAATTTACGTAGTTGAGCATAGTGGAGAGCCCATTGCATTTTTTCCATTTGTTCATGCTATTCGATTTGGTGGCATTCATCAATTTAGCTTTTTAGGACAAGGACTTGCTTCTTATATGGAGGTGATTTCCGAAAAAATTTGGAAAGAGCGAGTGGTGCAATATTTATTAAAAGAACTGATAAACCAATATAAACGGGTTCTTTTCTTGTTCCATGGTTTGCTTGAAAGTAAGGATACTTCTCAGATTTTAGAAAAGTTTACTTTAGAACGACAATTGCCCCATTCAATTTTTCGTGTGGTCACACCTTATATAGATTTTAGAGCAATTGAATTACCGGATTTTTTAAAGAAGCATAAGCGTAAATTTAAAAGTATTCATCGTCGAGAGAAACGATTAAAAGAATATGGTCAACTTACGTTTCAAAAAGTTGATGATGGAAATTTAGATAATATGTTTCAGTTGTTCGAAAGAAGATGGCAAAAGAAAGTAGATACGAGTGGATTTACAAAGGAGCGGACGCGGGCATTTATTGAACAGCTCGCAAAACAACAAGATGCAGCACTTGCATTAAAAGTTCATCGGTTGCAATTTGAAAATATCTGGATTGGCTTTACAGTAGATATTTGCTGTCGAGGTAGAAATTTTTGTCACACAATGGGGCATGAGCCGGATTTCAATATGTTCGGACCTGGACGATTGATCGAGAAGGAAAATATGCTGCAAGCACATAGTACAAACTTACAACTATACGATTTTGGCAGTGGCTACGAACCGTATAAGTTTGAATGGTATACTCATTTAGATTTTACAAGAAAATTCATTATGAGTACGACAGGTATTAGGGAACGACTATTTCGAAATGCAATGGTGCTCCATGAAACGGTTTTAACAATAGTAAAAGCAAATCGTAGAATGGTTGAATGGAAACGTAATACATTAGGAGAAATGCGATACTGGTTGACAAAGGCAACTTTGCACGAGTGGTTTTCAATGCTAAAATGTAGGGTTCTTAGTGGACGGGTATTTCATATTTATTATTTACAGACAAAACGAGGTCATAACAAATCGAACTTTCGTGAAATCTATATTCAATCCTTACTGGAACACGATAAGCGTTCCGAGCTCCTTATGCATTATTTTAAAGGCTATAAACTGTACGGACAAACCAATCAGGAAGTCGCTTATTTGCGACATGATCAATTGATTCGTGAAGAAGCAATTGGATTTATACAGGAGTTGCCACCGAATACTACATATATTAAAAATTATGAACTACCGAACCTCCAAATAATAGTCGGGGAAGTGCAACGGGAAGGGCGAGCAATTTGTACGTCTGCCAATTGGTTTGAATGGCGGAAACGTAAGAAGTTGTCAGCATTGGGATTTCAAAAGGTAGAACGTGTATGGGTCAATCAATTTTTAAAATGGAAAAAAATATATCGTCAACAGGAAAAATGGGAAAAATATTTTTTGAAACAAGGGCATAAATTAGAGCATATTTGGCATCTAGCCATACTTTCCTTACTTATATAACAAAAATCCTTAGCATCTTTTTATCGATGCTAAGGATTTTTTAGCTTGTCTAATTTTAATTGTAACTGTCATGCTGTAATGCAGATGATATTTTGTTAACGTAGTGCATTAGCAAAAATCAAATTAAAAGTGAATGCCAGGTTTGTCAATTAGCTTACAGCCTGTGCCGTATTTCGCTTTTAAGGCACCTTTAAAGTGTGTTTGTTCAAGCTCTGGGAATGTCTGCTTCCATAGTTCGAAGACATTATGATTTGACGCTGTGCCGTCTTTTGTTAGGCGGACAATATGAAAACCGTATTCGTCATTACAACGAGCGAGTGGACGATTTTCTCGCACTGTCATAATTCGCCCGCTTGCTGTTATTTCATAGAGTCCTTCATAGCCTGCAATTGCACGGCTTTCTTCATCTAAATTAGTTGTTTTAATAACTGCCTTGTCAACAGGTTTTTGTTCTTTAGCAGGCGCTTCGGGCTCCTGTTCCTCTGGAAGTTGGTCAACGACAATAAAATCTTTATTGGAAGCTTTATCGCTCATTGTTGCCATTACATTCATAATGGAGCCTACATAATGTAATGGTTTGTCGCTACCTTCTTCATAGACAAAAATATTATAGTCAGTTTTATTTACCTTTTTCATAATAATGTTTCCTGTCGTAATCGTAAAACCGATAAATTTGTTTTTATTTAGTGCTTGTAATGCTTGTTGCTTTGTTAAAGTCATTATTAATTCTCCTAAAAAAATGTTTTTTCTATTTTACCATAAAATTAGTAGTGCTGTTTTCTAATGCTTGTTGCAATTGCCCATAGGAAAGAAAAATGCGAGAATGCAGTTTAGAAAATTTAAGAAAAAATATGTAAAGGGTGCTTTACAAAATAAAAAAAGTAAAGTACACTTTACGTAAAGTTAGCTTTACATAGGGGTGGTGAAAAATGGAACAGCGCATAAAAGAGCTGAGGGCTTCCTTTGGTTGGACACAGGAACAACTATCCGAAAAACTAGGTGTTTCGAGACAAACGATTATTTCGATAGAGAATGGTCGTTATAATCCGTCTTTAGAACTGGCGTATAAGATTGCAAAATCATTTCAACTAAGTATTGAAGAAGTATTTATTTTTGAGGAAGGTAGTGATGAATGATGACTTTGGAACAAATGCTAGGTTTACTTGGTATCGTATTAGGACTTTCAGGCGGTGTTTTTGGACTTTGGTGGGGACGTAGAATGGCTGCACGTAAAAATGGGCTAGATGAAAGATATGAAAAAATTACAGTTCATTCACTGGCAACTGGCTGGAAAATAACGATTATCTCCATTTATCTGCTACTCCTTTTAGTGATTCTTGGTACGCAGTTTTCTACTGCCCAAGTATTAGGGATTCTGTTATTCATTCATATGGCAGGATGGGCATTTTCAACATTGTATTATAATTTAAAGTTTTAGAGTTGAAGGGGGCAAATTTAATATGCAACATAAGTTTAGTATGAATTTATCTTGGTCACAAGGAAGAAATGGTACAGGCAATTTATCAGCCACTCATTTGAAAACACATGTATCTATTCCTCGGGAAATGAATGGGCCAGGAATAGGAACAAATCCGGATGAGATGTTATTGGGTGCTTCCGCAACGTGTTATTTAATCACATTTGCCGCTTTACTTGAAAATTCTAAAATTCCTGTCGTGACATTATCAATGGAGGCAGAAGGATTTGTCGACGTAACGGATGGTGTTTTTACATATGAAAAAATTATCCACAAACCGAATGTCAAAGTAGCTCATCTAACGGAGCGTGAGGAAAGACGTATTAATCGATTAGCACATAAAGCAGAACAAACTTGTATGATTAGTAAAGCTTTAAAGGGAAATGTGCAAATTGAATGTCACCTTCAAATTGAACATACGACTGATGGTCAACCATCCACCTCAACGATTTAATGTTGAAAGGAATTATGCTAGAAGTTTTTCTAGCGTAATTCCTTTTGTCATTTTTACATAGTATTTACTTGGACTGAAATAGTTCTATAAATGGGCGAAATGAATATATAAAGTTAAGCACTAAAAAAATGAAAAGGATGATGTATTGCACGTACAGACAGCCGAGACACTCACATTTTACGGTCAGTATGGAAAACGAATTTTTGATATAGTAGGGGCACTTATTTTATTGTTTTTAACAATCCCTCTTATGATAGCTATTTTCCTCCTATTACTTATTACTACTGGACGCCCCATCTTTTTCAAACAAATTCGAACGGGATATGATCATCAGCGTTTTATCATATGGAAATTAAGGACCATGTCCATACAGGCAACACCTGTCAATATGCCTGTGATATGTACAGATGGTATACCAGATGATTACTATTTTAAAACTGACCAAGATACGCGCATTACAAAAATTGGAGCAGTTCTTCGTAAGTTAAGCATTGATGAAATTCCACAACTTCTCAACGTATTAAAAGGTGATATGAGTATTGTTGGGCCCAGGCCTGAAATTCCTGCAATTACAAATAGCTATAGCGCATTACAAGCACGTCGTTTAGAAGTAAAGCCAGGTTTAACAGGGCTTGCCCAAATTAACGGCCGCTCTAATATATCGCATGGACAAAAAATTTCCTATGACCTTCACTATGTGGACCATGTAACTTTTTGGATGGATGTAAAAATTGTTGTGAAAACACTTTTTGTCGTACTGGCCAGAACAGGTGCTTATTAAAAGCAGGAGGTGGAGGATACTGAAGATTGTTCAACTAATAACACGTATGGATAAAGTAGGTGGCGCTCAAAAACATGTCGAGGCGCTTGCCATAAAATTAAAGCAAGATGCTCATGAAGTGACGATTGTGACGGGGAGTTATGATCCATCATTATGGCGCTTACAAGAGGCGCAAATTGAAGTCATTCGTATCCCAGCCATGCAGCGAGCAATACATCTGACAAAAGATATGCAAGCGCTGTGGCAATTACGAGCAGCTTTTAAAAAAATTCAGCCTGATATTATTGCAGCACATTCTTCTAAAGCAGGTGCCATTGGACGTGTTGCCGGTCGTCTCTTACGTATCCCAACAATTTTTACAGCGCATAGCTGGAGCTTTACAGAGGGTGTGCCGCCAAAAAAACAATTAATGTATCGTCAGCTTGAAAAAACTGTTCAACCATTGACAACAAAAATTATTACCGTTTCTGATTATGATCACAAGTTGGCGCTAACGAAAGGAATTGCACCCGCTCATAAAATGCAGACAATTCACAATGGGATAGAACATTTAGAAAGCGTAATGGCACCAAATAGAGTACGGAATGAACAGCCTCAACTTGTTATGGTCGCTCGCTTTGAGATACCGAAAAGACAGGATCAATTGCTAGAAGCTTTGTTGGCGTTACGTGACATCCCTTGGCATCTTCAATTTATTGGAGATGGTTCTTTGCGACTGTCATTAGAAAATTATGTGAAAGACAAAGGGTTATCAGAGAGAGTGACCTTTTTAGGCAATCAATTGGATGTCACAACATTACTTGCTGAAAGTCAAATCTTTGTATTGTTATCCGACTGGGAGGGCTTGCCTATTTCGATTATCGAAGCAATGAGGGCTGGGCTTCCCATTATTGCCACGAATGTTGGTGGAGTGAATGAGTTAGTGACTGATGGTGAAAATGGATTTTTAATTCCTCGTAACGATGAAAATCAGAGCCTATTAATAAGAAGGCTAAAACAGCTTTTAACAGATAAATCACTTTGTGAAAAAATGGGCGATGCAAGCGAACGCCGTTTTTTACGTAACTTTACGTTTTCGCCTATGTATCAAAAGACGCTTGATATTTATGAACAAGCTATTTCAAAGTTTGCTAAGAAGGGTGATTAAATTGCAATTACTTCGCATTCGAACGGACGATGAACTTGTGCTTTATAAGGAGATATGGGATGACATTTTAGCGAATGAACAAAATGATAATCCATTTATTGAATACGCATGGTTTTATAACTGGTGGATCACGATAGGAAGAAAAGAACGAGTGGAGCTATATGCTGTTCAAAAGAATGAGGAAATTATAGCATTTTTGCCATTTACGGTAAAAATGCTTTGGGGAGTGCGCATATATGCCTTTACAGGTGAAAAAATAGCCCATTATACAGGAATCGTCGCAAGGAAAGAGTGGCAACTTTCTGCCATTACGTTCGTATTTGATGAACTTATGAAAAAGCACCGCCACGTATTATTTTCATTTCATGGATTACTAGAAAGTAAAGAATCATCAAAAGTAATCGAACAGTATTTTGTTGAAAAGCAATTACAACTTCGTATATTTCGAGATGTAACACCGTATCTCGCCTTTTGCGAAGTTGATTTCGATAACTACTTTAAGGAAAGGGAAAAAATGCATGATGTTGAACGTCGGAAAAATAAGCTGCGAACATTTGGCTATTTGCGCAAGAAATCGCCTGTGCACGAAGACCTAAGAGCATTATTTCAGTTATACGATAGATGTTGGGTAAAAAAAATAGATACGAGTGGCTTTACAGAAGGAAAGAAAAAAGATTTCTTTGAAAGGCTTATGCTCCTGAAAGGAGAAGCAATGCAAGTCGAGGTAGATGCTCTTGCTTTTGACAATCAATGGCTCGCTTTTAATTACGGTATTTGTTGTCGGGGACGTTATGTAATGTATGCAAGCGGTTATGAGCCAAACTTTACAAGTTTTGGGGTAGACCATTTGCTGAATCAATCCACAATAAAACGTATTTTTACAGAAAACTACCTTTTGTATGATATGAGTGCTGGCTATGAGCCCTCTAAATTAGCGTGGCGTTCTGGTATTGATTTTACAAGGCGGCTAGCGGTCAGTAGTAACACGAAGCGTGCCAAGTTATTATTTAGACGATTAGTATGGAAGGAACGCATAAAGGAAATGTTGCGCAGTAATCAACGCGTTGTCAAATGGACACGTCATACGCTTGGTCATTTACGCTATTTAGTAAAGTATGGGAAAGGGAAAGATTGGCTAGAATATGGACAACAATTCGTTGAAAAGTTTGTTCGTTTAAAGCGCGTGGAATTGTACGAGTTATCCCCAGCTGATCGGGTAATACCACAGCAACCAGTAGGAGAGTTATTTGAGGAAATGACGATTCAAGAGGCGATACAAATCGATCAGGAAGAGCTTATTTCCTTATTGTCTAAGGGATATACCATCTATAAAGATTCCTTTGCTCAAACGAGTAAGCCTGCTTTTGCTTTTCATACGGAAACTTTACGTGTGGATGCATTGCAAATTGTTGAGCCGTTGCCAAAGCAAACCTATTTTTTAACTTATGATCTCTATAAAAATATCGACATTATCACAGCATATATTCAAAAAGTAAAACCAGATAAAACACTGTGGATAACGGCAAGTTTTTGGCAATGGCGTAAGCGAAAACGTCTACAACAAATAGGCTATAAACGTATTTCTCGAATGAAGCATTTTAAATGTGCTCGTTATGAGCGCAATCATGTAGAAAATTACACAGAGAGTGGGGGCGATGTTCATTCTATCCATTAGAAGTAAGCGATGGAATATCGCGATGCAGCATATTTACTTTGCAGAAAAGCTAGCAAATACTAGAAAGCCGATGAAGTTAGTTTGTCACACACATTCACTTGTTCCAAGTCGTAAGTTGATTAAACGTGAAGCGGTTCATATTCGATTAACAGATCATGAGTACATGATGTTGAGTGCACTGTCGAAAAACACTCGAAAACTATTGCGTCGTGCACAAGAAGAGTCCTATCAAGTTTTCTTATATAAAGAACCTTCAGAGGATAATTTACGAGCATTTCAACAGTTTTATAATGAGTTTGCCAAAAGGAAAAAAATCGACCAAATAAATAAACTTCAAATGGAAGCGATTATGCTATTAAATCAACAACAGGCTTTGTTATTGTCAGAGGTGCGAAGTATTTGTGGACAAACCTTATGCTATCGACTGGATATTGTCCATGCACAAAAAGCGATGTCCTATTATGTAGCGACTTGTCATGCTAGCGCATTACCTACACATTTAAAACGTCCTATGCGCTATGCGAATCGTTTCTTGTTATGGCACAATTTTATGTATTTAAAACAGCAAGGGTTCGTTCTATATGATATGGGTGAGCTAACAGATATCGAAACGGTTCGTCAATTTAAATTGAGTTTCGGTGGACAAGTTGTAAACGTATATTCTGGTTACATCGCACATTCGAGAATAAGTGCGTTGTTATTGGGCGTGCAAAAGTGGAGAAAATAGCAAGCAAAGTAAATCATGGAGGTTTTGTTATTTCCTTGGACTTTGAGCTAAATTGGGGTGTCCATGATGTATTTAGGTATGGGCAATATAATAAAAACTTATATGGAGTACGTCAGGCCTTACCTAAAATCCTAATGCTGTTTAAGGAATATGAAATTCATGCAACATGGGCTACTGTTGGCTTATTATTTGCGGAGTCTAAGGGAGAAATGGCGCACTACTTGCGAGGCATTCCAGTGAAGTACGAGCAGATGAAGTATGCAGCACATTCACAACTTGCAAAAGTAGGTGAAAATGAGCAAGAAGATCTTTTACACTTTGGCAAATCGTTAATAGAACAAATTATTCAAACACCTTATCAGGAAATTGGTAGTCATACGTTTTCGCATTATTATTGTTTAGAGAGTGGACAAATTGAATCGGATTTCGAATCGGATTTACAAGCGATGGCCATGATTTGTGAAGGATATATTGCACCGATGAAGTCGATTGTTTTTCCACGTAATCAGGTAAACGACAACTATTTTACTGCGTGTCAGCAAGCAGGCTATGTTTGCTATAGAGGAAATGAACGGCATGATTTATACAATCCGAAAAAGTTCACCCAAAAAAATCGACTATCATTAGGCGCAATGAAATGGCTGGATAGCTATGTTAATATTACGGGTAATCATATGGTCCGATTAGAGGAAATGAAAGAGGATGCATTTATTAATGTTCGAGCAAGTGCATTTTTAAGGCCTTACAGTCGTATTTTACGTGCATTTGAGCATCGCAAGATACAACGAATTAAAGAAGGGATGCTTGCTGCTGCTAAGGAAGGGGCTTTTTATCATTTGTGGTGGCATCCGCATAATTTTGGAAGACATATTGATAAAAATTTAGCGATGCTTGAGGAGCTTTTGCAATATTATCAAGAATTACAAAGAGACTATGATTTCCAAAGCTATTCCATGTATGAGGTAGCAATGCTATGTAAGCAATAACATTTCTGTATAGAGTGTTATTGCTTTTTTGTCTTGCTTCGAAATTTAGTTGCTACTCTAAGCGAGCAATGAAACGTGCGCTAAAAATTAACTCGCTGGATGTTATAGATTTGGCAAGGGACTATTCGCAGTTCCGAACATAAGGATTCATTTTGTGCTCAAGCTTAATGGATGATAGGTTTTATAGAAATTTTAAGAGAATAAGAGGGAATTGCGCAGGGCGTGACGAAGATGTAAGTACCTTACTATAGGGCTGCTTTAGAATAATAAGCGTGTTCACAATTTTAGTGAGATCATAGTAATAAGTTCACTTAACGGATGAGGGTTATACATAGACAAAGGGGAGTTAGGGATGAAGGACAAGCAACAAAAGCCAATTTGGATTCAAAATATTTCTCAATTAGTAACACTTGCAAGTGACAAGAAAGGTCCGCGAGTACGAGAAGCAATGCGAGAGCTTGCTATTATTGAAGGAGGAAGTGTTTGGCTGGAAGATGGTGTGATTCAAGATCTTGGTACAACACGAGAAATGATATTAAAATATTTACCCCGTGCAGAGGAAGCGGAGATTGTCGATGCTACAGGGAAAATTGTCACGCCCGGTTTGATTGATCCTCATACCCATGTTGTTTTTGGCGGTAGTCGTGAACATGAATTTGAGATGCGTTTAGAAGGCGCGAGCTATATGGACATTATGAATGCTGGGGGAGGCATCCATGCAACAACTCGAAAAATGCGCTCGTTGACAGAAGAACATATTTTCAATCAGACGACGAGACGCTTGGACTTATTTTTACAACATGGTGTTACGACGTTAGAAAGTAAAAGTGGCTATGGCTTAGACTTAGAAAACGAGTTAAAACAATTACGGGTTATGCAACGATTGCAAAATAAGCATCCGATGGACATTGTGCCGACCTTTATGGGCGCACATGCAGTACCAGAAGAATATCGAGAAAACCCAGAGCACTTTGTTAACTTAGTGATTGATGAGATGATTCCTGCGGTGGTGGAAGAAAAGCTTGCAAAATTTATTGATGTGTTTTGTGAAGTCGATGTCTTTACACCCGAACAAGCAGAACGTATTTTATTGGCTGGCAAGGCACAAGGGCTTATACCTAAAATACATGCCGATGAAATTGAAGAAAATCAAGGTGCGCATGTTGCGGCAAGAGTAGGTGCTATTTCTGCTGAGCATTTATTAAAAGTGTCGGATGAAGGTATTGAAGCACTTGCTAAATCGGGCGTAATTGCATGCTTGTTACCAGCAACAGCATTGTATTTAGGTGAAAAACCAGCACGTGCCCGAGATATTATTGACGCAGGTGTACCTGTAGCGATTTCCACTGATTGTAATCCAGGCTCATCGCCAACGATTTCGCTACCACTTGTTATGAACTTAGCATGCATCACAATGAAAATGACGCCGGCAGAAAGCTTATGTGCTGCTACCTATAATGCGGCTTGTGCATTGCAAATTGAAGATCGCGTAGGCTCTATTGAAATTGGAAAACAAGCTGATTTAGTGCTGTGGGATGTCCATAATCATCAAAAGTTACATTATATTTTTGGTGTAAATCATGTGAAAAAGGTTTGGAAAAAAGGTGTGAAGGTGGTAGGTTAAGATGTTTACCCAACCTGAATGGCAATGGAAACAAGAAAACGGCTCAGGCATGCATCAGTGGATTAAGCAAAAGCAAAACCCACATGCAAATGATGTAGATATTATTGTTTATGGCGCCTTATTATCTTATGCGAACGATCCTATGAAAAAAGCACAGTATCCTACTGCTTTTCGGAAAGCGTGGTCGAGTTTTCAATCTTATAATTTAGATGAACAAGTAGATTTGCGTTCATTAGCAATTGTTGATATTGGAGACGTGACAATCGACTCGACCAATCGCATGCTTTCGGAATCTGCTATTGAGGCAGCTGCTGAAAATTTAAGTATCGCTTATCAGAAAAGCTTCACTTGCCTGATTGGTGGCGACCATGCAATCACGGCTTGTTCATTAAGGGGGATTAAAAATGCTTTTCCGAATGAGCGAATTGGCATTATTCAACTTGATACGCATCTAGATGCAAGAAATCAAGAAGATATAGGTTTAGCAATGAATTCACCGATTCATCAACTAATCGCATCAGGCGTTGTAGAGGGAAAACATATGTATAACGTTGGCTTGCATGGCTTTTTTAATTCACCAGAAATGATTTATTATGCTCGTGAGCAAGGAATTCATATGATTACGTTAAAGCAGATGCGACGTGACGGTATCCAATTGACCATCCGTGAAATGCTACGTCAGCTTATGTACGAGGTAGATAGGATTTATGTATCCGTTGATTTAGATGCATTGGATATTACGTTTGCCCCAGATGTACCTGCTGCTACACCGGGTGGATTAACGGCCTATGAATTATTTGATATTTTAAAGCTGATTGGTGAAAATGAAGGTGTACGGCATATTGACTTTATTTATCCTGATCCAAAACAAAATGAACTTCGCTTAGAAACGGTGAAAACGGGGGTTACTGCATTTTTGCAATGGCTAACTGGCATTCAATTGGATCATCGCAATCGTATATCAAGGAAAGAAAAGGCAGGCTATGGAGCTACTCCATAGTCTGTTTTGCTACGGTGGAAGCTTCCCACAGGCACATCTAAATTGTTTGGGTGCCTGACACCTTAAACTGTTATAATAGAATAATAGATAAGAGAGGATTTTTTATTATGACTACAAAACCAAAATTACTCATTGTTGATGGTATGGCGTTATTATTTCGTTCTTTTTTTGCATCAGCAGCAATGGGGCATTTTATTCGATTAAAGGACGGCACGCCAACGAATGGTGCGCAAGGATTTGTGCGCCATGTGTTGACGGCACAATCTATTATGCAACCAACGCATTTAGCTGTTTGCTGGGATATGGGGGCACAAACATTCCGCAATGAATTATATGATGGCTATAAAGCTAACCGTCCAGCACCGCCAGAGGAAATGCTTCCTCAATTTGATATGGCTAAAAATTTAGCTCAACATATCGGATGGCAAAATTTTGGCGTTGTCGGTATGGAGGCGGATGATGTAATCGGCTCGATGATTACGAAGTGGCAGGATGAAGCTGATATTACGGTTATTAGTGGGGATAAGGATTTATTACAATTGCTCACACCGACAACGCAAATTGCTTTTACAAAAAAAGGTTACACTGAATATGATCTTTATACACATACACGCTTTAAAGAAGAATATGGTATAGAGCCAATTCAATTTGCACAAGTAAAAGCGTTTATGGGTGATACGAGTGATGGCTACCCAGGAGTTAAAGGAATTGGACCTAAGCAGGCACTGACACTTATTCAAATGTATGGCTCGATTGAAAATGTGATTGCTTCCTTAGAGGACTTAAAGCCTGGTCAGCGTACCAAAATTAAAGACAATCTGGATATGCTGAAGTTATCACATGAACTTGCAACGATACAAACGAATGTACCGATTGAAGCCGATTTTGCTCATTTAGCAGTACCAAACTATGAGCACCAGACGATTAATGCAATAGAGGAACGTGGCTTTACACTTATTGCGAAGCAAGCACGTTCATTGTATGCCCTTAGTTAGGTGCTATTTTAACGAAGCGTAATACGTTTTTATTTTGTTGAAATGAAGCACTACGGATTTGACTGGCGCGATTGTTTCCTCCGTTATCGTGGAAAATTAACAATAGCTTACCATCTTGTACTTCGTAGCCAATAAGTGGTACCCAATGGTAGGCAAAGGTCGATTTTTTATCAAACCATCTTAGGCTAAAATAACGGTCAAAGCGCATTGCCACAGGGCGACCTGCGTCAATTTCTTGCAGCGCCTCTTTTAATGTGCAATCGCGTATATCCCATGTTGGTAACAGCTTTCGAAGGTTAGAAATTAAACGCCATTTAAACAAACCAACTTTGGTGCTACCTAGGATTTGGTAAAGGTCATTTACCGATGGAGCTAAAGGATCAAAGTACTTTAGGACGACATGGACTGTTGTCGGCCCACAGGCAGAGTTACGATAATGAGATGCAATAGATGCATCGTATTGCGATTTTCCTTGTAATGACAAATGCTGTTTCATCAATATCTCCCTTCCAAAAAACGCTTTATAATCTACGTGTTTTTAATAAGGTGTTTGCTTTCGATTGATATAGAAGAAAAAATAGTATGCCAAGGGAGGGACTGACCCCGATATATAAGACAGTAATCAAAAAAGCATTACCCAACCAGTTGTCGGTATTGAACCGGCGACTGGTTGTTTAGTTTCGTTTGAATTCGGTTATTGTTATAATAGTTTATATAGTCTTTGACAGTTTGTTCTACGATGGCCGTCGTAGTACTGTTCAAATTGTCTAAGTAGAATGTTTCAGACTTTAACACAGAATGAAACGATTCGATTGGGGCATTATCAGCGGGCGTACCTTTACGGGACATGCTCATGGTAATGCCTTTTGCTTTTACGGCCTGTTGATAATCATACGATGTGTATACCGCCCCTTGGTCACTGTGCAACGTACACCCTTCGGGCAAATGATGAAGTTGAGCTAATGTATCCAGCACAAAATCAGTATCTTGGCAGTCTCCAATCGAATAGGCAATAATTTCACCATTATATAAATCTTGAATACTTGAAAGATACAACTGTTTTTGACCAAATGGCAAGTAAGTAATATCAGTTACGAGCTTCTGTAACGGTGCGGTGGCTTCAAAATCGCGATTTAATAAATTTGCTGCGATTGCATAAGGTTGTCCTGTTCGTTTCCGTTTTTTCACTTTCACGCGACATTGCCAACCATATTTTTGCATGATACGTTGAACCACTTTATGATTGACGCACATTTCTTGACGTAAGAGTGCTGTAATTTTTCTGTAGCCATAGCGAAATTTATTTGCTCGACAGAGTTCACCGATACGTCTCTCTATTGCTTGACGAGACCTTGCATCGGTTGATGCCTGTTTCCAACGATAGTAGGTAGATCGTGCAATCCCAAAGTGTTTACAAATGTCCTTTACAGACATCATGCTTCTTAGTGACGCAACTAACTGTACTGCTACTTCTCCAACCACTTCCTCTCCAACTCTGCGTACTTTTTTAGCACCTCAATTTGTTGCTTTAAATAACGGTTTTCCAATGCTAATTTCGTTTGTTCATTGTCCGGTTCAGGACCCTTATTAAAGATATATTGTTTGCCTACAGGTTGTTTCAAACGATTGACTTCACCATTTCTATACCAACGCACCCATGTTTCGACCTGTGTTTTATGGCGTATATTTAATTCCAATAGAATCTGTTTGACAGGTACACCCGCTAATCGCATCTTAATCGCTTTCATTTTTACTTCATAGGGATAACTCACTCTTGTTCCCATAGAAAAAACACCTCCAAATTGAAATTTAAGTATCTATACCCGAATTTCAATCGAAGATGCTTTTTTTATTTGTCTATACCTATTGGGGTCAGTTCCGGATACCTAGCATACTATTTTTACGTTTGTTGCGATTTATTATTGTTGAGCAGCTAAAAAATCCGTAACTTGTTGTGGTGTTTTAGCGTTCGCACTATGTAAGTGGGCTAATTTTTCACCGTTTTGGAAAATTAATAAACTTGGAATACCCATTACATCGTATTTATCAGCGATTTCTGGCAGCTCGTCACGGTTAAGCTCATACCAATCAAATTGGTTGTATTCTTCAATAATTGGGTCGATGAACATATTCATACGTGTGCAATCTGGGCACCATCCAGCATAAAATTTTACAAGTACTTTTTGTTCACCAGAAATAAGCTCATTAAATTGTTCTGCAGTTGTTATTGTTTTCATTAGTAAATCACTCTCCTTGCTTTCCATTTTACACATTTTCTCTTCAACCTGAAAGTTATCTGTTTGGGATATGTGGAAGCTACTTATTGTCTTATTTTCGCTCGTAAAAAACAAAAAAAGTTGTATATCGCAAAAATAATTATAGAAAAAAGATTGCTAATTTAGACAAAATAATCTACACTAAAAACAGAAAAAGTAGTTTTATTTTCATTCAGTGGAAGACATTTCTCGTGATTGAAGAAAGTAAATTGAGTGAAAATAAGTCTCTGGCGATTGTCACAGATTTTGAGTAATGCTAGTGTGAAAACTTCGCATTCATGCTATACGACGTTTCGACTTCCGTTTTAACCAGTAGCAGTGTCAAAATTTATGCGCAAAAACGCCGAAGCACAATTTTGATTTTTTTTGACCAAAAAATGAATGGTCATTCATTCAATGGGAGAATAAGGGGGAATTGCTTGTGACTTACAACATTAAAAAAGCGGCTGTTCTAGGTTCTGGGGTAATGGGTTCTGGAATTGCAGCACATTTAGCAAACATCGGTATTCCAACATTATTATTAGACATTGCACCGAAGGAACTAACGAAAGAGGAGGAAGCAAAGGGGCTTACGTTAGCACATCCAGCTGTAAGAAACCGCTTTGTAAATGGGGCTCTTCAAAAGTTATTAAAGCAAAAACCAGCACCACTTACTTCTAAGAAAAATTTATCGCTTCTAACGGTGGGAAATTTTGAAGACGATTTAGACAAACTGAAAGATGTCGATTGGATAATTGAAGTTGTTGTAGAAAATCTAGCGATTAAACAAAGCCTGTATGAAAAAATTGATGCTGTTCGTACGCCAGGTACAATAATCAGTTCTAATACATCGGGCATTAGCATTAATGCGATGGCTGAAGGACGTTCAGAAGATTTCCAACAACATTTTTTAGGGACACACTTCTTCAACCCTCCACGCTATTTAAAATTACTTGAAGTAATCCCGGCAACAACAACTGCACCAGACGTTGTTGACTTTATGAAAAAATTTGGTGAGGACATTCTTGGGAAAGGTGTTGTCTTGGCTAAGGATACACCAAACTTTATTGCCAATCGCATCGGCACATACGGTCTGTTAATCACTTTACAGCAAATGATGCAAGGTGGTTATTCAGTCGGAGAGGTAGATTCAGTGACAGGGCCGCTCATTGGTCGCCCAAAATCAGCTACCTTCCGTACATTAGATGTTGTTGGCTTAGATACATTTATTCATGTGGCAAAAAATGTATATGACCAAACGACAGGAGAGGAACAGCAAGTATTTGCAGTACCTGAGTTCCTACAAAGAATGGTTACGAACGGCTGGCTAGGTGCAAAGTCTGGTCAAGGTTTCTTCCAAAAGCAAGGAAAAGAAATTTTAGAAATTGACCCACATACTTTAGCTTATAGTCCAGCTAAAAAATTACAAACACCTTCGATTGAAATGGCGAAACAAACGCGCGGACTAGCGAACAAAGTGAAGACATTAACATACGCAAAAGATCGTACAGGTGAGCTTTTATGGGGAATTTTTGCACCTACACTAATTTACTCTGCGCAGTTACATGGTGAAATTGCTGATGATATCGTCGCAATAGATAATGCCATGAAGTGGGGATTCGGCTGGCAGCAAGGCCCATTTGAAATTTGGGATGCTATTGGTGTAACAGAATCTGTTGCGAAAATGGAAGCAGAAGGTCGAGAAGTTCCATTATTTGTGAAAGATATGTTAGCGCAGGGCTTTACTACATTCTATTCAGAAATAGATGGTGACGTAGCGTATTATAACGGCTCACAATACGTGAAAGTTCCAGTGAATGAGAAAGAAATTAACTTAAAGCGTTATAAGAAAAAACATGGTGTTATTAAGTCCAATAGCGGTGCTAGCTTAATAGATTTGGGTGACGGTATTGCGTTACTAGAGTTCCATTCCCAATCCAATGCCATTGGTTTAGATATTATTCAAATGATTAACTACGCGATAGACGAAGTAGAAGCAAATTATAAAGGCTTGGTAATCGGAAACCAAGGTAAAAACTTCTGTGTCGGAGCGAACTTAGGCATGATTTTAGTAGAAGCACAGGATGATAACATCTTCGAACTGGATTTTGTTATTAAAGCATTCCAAGATGCTATGCAAAAAATAAAATATTCAAGAAAACCAGTTGTCGCTGCACCGTTCGCTATGACATTAGGTGGGGGCGCAGAAGTATGCTTACCTGCTGCACATATCCAAGCGACAATGGAAACTTATATGGGCTTAGTAGAAGTCGGTGTTGGCTTAATTCCTGGGGGTGGCGGTAACAAAGCACTCTACCAAAAATTCTTAAAAGGCTTACCGCATGGTGTGGAAGTAGATTATCAACAAATTGCCAATAAAGTATTTGAAACAATTGCTATGGCGAAAGTATCAACTTCAGGTGAGGAAGCACGAGACAATAATTTCCTAAACTTTGCAGATGGTATTTCAGTCAATGCAGATCACCAAATTTATGATGCAAAGCAGGCTGCTTTGGCACTCTATGAGGCAGGCTACCAACCACCGGTGCCAACAAAAGTTCCTGTTGTCGGTGCATCAGGCTATGGTACGTTACTAATCGGTGCTCAAGGGATGTTTGAATCAGGTTTCATCAGTGAACATGATTTAAAAATTGCCAAGAAGTTAGCGTATGTTATTGCAGGTGGAAAAGTACCATACGGCACATTAGTAGATGAACAATATCTATTAAACTTAGAACGTGAAGCATTCTTAAGTCTAGTAGCAGATCCACTATCGCAGCAAAGAATGCAACATATGTTGTTAAAGGGAAAACCACTTCGTAACTAATTAGATAGATGACTATATTTGCACATGAAACAAAGGGGGATTTAGACGATGCGTGAAGCCGTTATTGTAGCAGGAGCACGAACTCCTATTGGAAAAGCGAAAAAAGGTTCATTAGCAACAGTAAGACCAGATGATTTTGGAGCAGCAGTTGTCAAAGAGACATTGAAAAGAGCGGGCTATGAAGGGCCTATTGATGACTTAATTTTAGGGTGTGCAATGCCTGAAGCAGAGCAAGGCATGAATGTTGCACGTAGCATTGGTGCACTTGCAGGGCTACCGGATACGACACCTGCTTTGACTATTAATCGTTTTTGTTCATCGGGTTTACAGGCAATAGCGTATGCAGCTGAACGGATTATGCTTGGTCATTCAAAGGCAATTCTTGCTGGCGGTGTTGAGTCTATGAGTATGGTACCAATGGTAGGGAATACACCACGCTTAAATCCAACATTAGCAGAAACAGCCCCTCAATATTATATGGGGATGGGACATACAGCAGAGGAAGTCGCACGACAGTATAATGTTAGCCGTGAAGATCAAGATGCATTTGCGGTACGCTCGCATGTGCTTGCAGAAAAAGCAATTCAAGAAGGTAAATTTAATGATGAAATCGTCCCAATTGAAGTAGAACAACATTATGTGGATGCTAATAATAAACTACAGGTGAAAAAATTTACTTTCAGTATGGATGAGGGGGTCCGCCCTGGCACATCTGTAGAAGGTTTAGCGAAACTTCGTCCTGCCTTTCATGTAAAAGGTAGTGTGACAGCAGGTAACGCTTCGCAAACTTCTGATGGTGCAGCAGCAGTTCTGGTGATGGATCGAGAGGAAGCTGAAAAGCAAGGGATGACACCAATGGCGAAGTTTTTAGGCTTTGCGGTAGGTGGTGTTCCTCCAGAAGTGATGGGAATCGGTCCAATCGTTGCAGTACCGAAAGCACTTGATATTGCCGGTTTATCTATAGAGGACATCGATTTGTGGGAAATTAACGAAGCATTTGCTTCGCAGTCTTTACAAGTTGTACGTCATTTAGGCATCGACCAAGAGAAAGTGAATGTCAATGGTGGCGCAATTGCATTAGGACATCCACTTGGCGCAACCGGCGCAATTTTAACATTAAAACTTATTCATGAGCTGAAACGTCAAGGTAAAAAATATGGAGTTGTCACAATGTGTATCGGCGGCGGTATGGGCGCAGCTGGGGTATTTGAAATTCTATAAGTTGTGTAAAAATTAATTGTTTAAGAATTGCGAATTGTATGCGTGCCTGGCACCGAAAAATAAGGAGGAATTGGACATGACAGAAAAAACTACAGATATCATTAAAGGCGGCGGATTTATTATTGAGGATGTGGCGTTAGATCGCGTATTTACACCTGAAGATTTTACTGATGAGCAAAAAATGATCGCCAAAACAACGGAAGAGTACGTTGCGAATGAAGTATTACCTGTCGTTGAAAACTTAGAACATCATGAGTTCGAACATTCAGTACGTTTACTAAAAACCGCTGGTGAGCTAGGCCTATTAGCGGCGGATGTACCAGAAGAATATGAAGGTCTTGGTTTAGATAAAATTTCTTCAGCATTAATCGCAGAAAAAATGTCTGTAGCAGGTGGTTTCTCGATTACACATGGTGCGCATGTGGGGATTGGTTCATTACCGATTGTGCTTTTCGGGAATGAAGAGCAAAAGCAAAAGTATTTACCAAAGCTTGCTTCAGGTGAGTTAATTGCAGCTTATGCTTTAACAGAGCCAGGTTCAGGTTCCGATGCATTAGGTGCTAAAACGACTGCCAAGCTAAATGCTGCCGGTACTCATTATGTTTTAAATGGTGAAAAACAATGGATTACAAACGCTGGATTTGCTGACGTATTTGTTGTGTATGCAAAAATCGATGGCGATAAATTCTCGGCATTTATCGTAGAACGTGCATATAACGGTGTTTCTGTTGGGCCAGAAGAAAAGAAAATGGGTATTAAATCTTCATCAACTCGTACATTAGTGCTTGAAGATGCAGAAGTACCTGTTGAAAATCTGCTTGGTGAAGTAGGTCGAGGACACGTCATTGCCTTTAACATTTTAAATATCGGTCGCTATAAATTAGGTGTCGGTACAATCGGTGGCTCAAAACGTGCATTAGAGCTAGCGATTCAATATACGAACCAACGTCAGCAATTTAAAACAAAGCTTTCTGATTTCAACCTAACAAAAGAAAAGCTATCGACTATGGCGTCTCAATTATATGCGTCAGAATCATTAAATTATCGTACAGTGGGATTATTTGAAGATCGTCTAAGTCAATTGAGCCCTGAAGAACAAAAGCAAGGGAAAGTCATTGCCAATGCAATTGCAGAATATGCAATTGAATGTTCGATTGCGAAAGTGTTTGGGTCAGAAACATTGGATTATATTGCTGATGAAGCGGTGCAATTACATGGTGGCTATGGCTTTATGGCAGAATATGAGGTAGAGCGCATTTATCGCGACTCTCGAATTAACCGCATTTTCGAAGGAACAAATGAAATTAACCGCATGATTGTGCCTGGCACATTTATGAAAAAAGCATTAAAAGGCGAATTGCCATTATTGCAAGTCGCACAAAATTTACAACAAGAATTGCTGATGATGATGCCAGAAGAAGTAGGTACAGAACCACTAGCACAAGAAAAATACCTTGTAAAAAATGCTAAGAAAATCGCTGTGTTAGCAGCAGGTATGGCAGCACAACGCTACGGTGCGAAGCTTGACCAAGAGCAAGAAGTATTGGTAAATATCGCGAATATCGCAAACCAACTATTTGCTATGGAGTCTGCTGTGTTACGTACAGAAAAAGCGATTGCACGTGAGGGTGCAGAAAAATCACAACAAAAATTACTTTACACGCAAATTTTCTGCCAAGAAGCATTTGCAGAAATTGAGAAAGAGGCAAAAGATACAATTCTTGCTTCAGCTGATGGAGATGCTGCACGGATGACATTGTCAGCGCTTCGCAAACTGACTCGCAACAACCCTTATAACCTTATTGCTAAAAAACGTGAAGCTTCCGTTAAACTTATCGAAGCAGAAAAATTTATCGTATAATACTAGCTATGAACAGACTGTAGATACCTTAATCTACAGTCTTTTTTGGTGCCAGGCACTCACACAATTTATAGCTTTGTCTTAAGACTCACTAAGTAAAATCCACGTAGACTCCTGCGGGAACGCATAGATTTAAGTGTCAGGCACTGAAACAATTCTGAATTCCACTGGTGTCAGGCACTCAAACAATTATAATTGTTTCATTTTGGCACATACTAGTTATGATGGTATACTACAGAAAATGATAGTAGAGGAGCCTACAAATATGATTCAATTTATCCATTATCCTAAATGTACAACTTGTAAAAAAGCACAGAAGTGGTTAAACGACAATGGCGTTTCATACGAAGAGGTACACATCGTTGAACAAGCACCTACGAAAGAACAATTAAAGCAATATTGGCAAGAGAGCGGGTTGCCACTGAAGAAGTTTTTTAACACTTCTGGCATGAAATACCGTGAACTTGGATTGAAGGATAAATTGGCGGAAATGCCGGAAGATGAGCAACTTACACTGCTTGCGTCAGATGGTATGCTAATTAAACGACCAATCGTGACAGATGGAAAAAAAGTAACGTTAGGTTTTAAAGAAACAGAATTTGAGCAAGCTTGGAAATAACTGCTTTTATCCTTGTTTTTATGAAAGAAGTATGGCACACTGATAGTGAATATATTACATATTTATGGAGGGGTTTTTGGCATGAGCACACCTAAAGACTTACGTTACTCTGAAGAACATGAATGGGTAAAATTAGAAGATGGTAAAGTACGTATCGGTATTTCTCACTTCGCACAATCAGAACTAGGAGATATCGTTTTCGTTGAGCTTCCACAAGTTGGCGACGAAATTAAAACAGATGATCCATTCGGAAGCGTAGAATCAGTAAAAACTGTTTCTGAACTTTACGCACCAATTTCAGGTACTGTAGTTGAAGTAAATGCAGACTTAGAAGATAGCCCAGAATTCGTAAATGAATCACCATATGAAAAAGCATGGATGATCGTTGTAGAGCCTGCTGATGCATCAGAGATTGAAAACCTTATGACAGCTGAGCAATACGAAAAATTGATTGCAGAATAAACAAGCCTGTAATAGAAAAACGTCGGCAAATTTACCGGCGTTTTTTATTATATAATGCTACAATTTTTCGGCGCAATCTTAGGAATTGCTAGTGCCATGAATTAATGGAAACGCTAAAAAGTTGAGATGCAATAGTATGAAATTCGGTTATTCAAATGTTATGCTGTAGTAGATAACTGTCTAAATGGGGGTGGCGTGATGTTCGAAGGCAAATGTTTAATCGTGGAAGGCCGTTCGGATAAGCTTCAAATTGAACCTATTCTTAGTGAAGATGTTACAATCCTTTGTACAAATGGTACAATTGGTGTGCATCAATTAGAAGAATTACTCGACCCATATGAGGGCTGTGAGCTCTATACATTTTTTGATGCGGATACATCAGGCGATAAACTACGTGCATTAATGGATAGACATTATCCAGAGGCCGAGCATTTACGGACAATGCCAACATATAAAGAAGTAGAAACAACACCGAGGAAAGTGCTAGCGACGATTTTATTGCGTGCTCATTTTTCAATCCATAATGAATATATTTTGTAAGGTTGCGTGAAATCATGGAAGAATGGTCAAAAGAGCAGTGGGAAACGGCTGTACAGTCTGGAGACAAAACTGCCTTTTATTTATATACACCGATGTGCGGAACTTGTGCCGTTGCATCTAAAATGATGAATATCATTGAACAGTTACTGCCAGAGGTAAAAATAGGCAAGGCAAATATCAATTTTTTAGAACAAATAGCTTTTGATTTTCAAATTGAAAGTGTACCTTGTTTACTTGTTAGCGATGGAGGAGAGGTTATTGAAAAGATTTATGCCTTTCAATCCGTACCATTTTTATACGAATTGTTAAAAAAACCAATTGACTGAACTTTGCTAGCGTGGTAAAGTAACAAATATATTAAAAAACTATTAAATATATCGAACTCTTATAAAGAGCGGCGGAGGGACGTGCCCTATGAAGCCCGGCAACCATCACATTTGTGAAAAGGTGCCAAATCACCCAAAGATTTATCTTTGAAAGATGAGAGAACGGTTTAGCGTATAAAGTACGTGACCCCTTCTACTTGTCTTGAGAGAAGGGGTTTTCTATATGAGAAAAGGAGTATTCGCTATGATACAGCTTCAAAATATTACGAAGAAATACAAAACCGCAAATGGCGAATTGATTGCTGTCAAAGATGTAAATCTTTCGATTAACAAAGGTGAAATTTTTGGCATTATCGGCTACAGTGGTGCTGGTAAAAGTACGATGATTCGTTTATTAAACGGTTTAGAAAAACCTACTACAGGTACAGTGAAGGTCAATAATCAAGAATTTTCATCTATTAAGGGGCAAAAGCTCCGTGATGCTAGACAAAAGGTAAGTATGATTTTCCAACATTTTAACTTACTTTGGTCCCGAACAGTGGCAGAAAACATTGCTTTTCCACTAGAAATAGCAGGCGTTTCTAAGCGTGAGCGAGAAGCACGCGTGAAAGAACTAATTGCACTCGTTGGCTTAGAAGGTCGCGATAAAGCGTATCCTTCACAGCTATCAGGTGGTCAAAAGCAACGGGTTGGTATAGCGCGAGCCCTTGCCAATAATCCAGAAGTTTTGTTATGTGACGAAGCTACATCTGCACTTGATCCAGAAACTACAGATGCAATTCTCGATTTACTAGTTGATATTAATGAACGATTAGGCTTAACCATTGTGTTAATTACGCATGAAATGCATGTTATTCGCAAAATTTGTCATCGTGTGGCGGTGATGGAAGCTGGAGAAATTGTAGAGCGCGGTGAAGTATTGCAAGTGTTCCAAGCACCTCAAGCGGCAATTACAAAAAAATTCGTCTCTCAAATTACTGATACGAAGGAAACGCAGGAGACTGTTGCACAGCTTAGAGCGAATTATCCTACAGGGCAATTGGTCAAGCTTGTCTTTGTAGGAGAAAAAACAGAGCAGCCCGTAATATCGCATTTAGTGAAGCAGTTTGATGTAGAAATTAGTATTGTTCATGGTAATATCTCACAAACTAAAAACGGCGCATACGGCACACTTGTTGTGCAGATTGATGGCTCAGAGACAAATGTAGCAGCTGCATTAAATTATTTGAATACAGTTGAAGTACAAACGGAGGTGATTGCAGATGCTAACTAATCTCTTTCCGAATGTCGACTGGGAAAAAATGTGGTCTGCCACATATGAAACACTTTATATGACCACTATCTCAACGGTCATCACGTTCATACTTGGTTTAGCCATTGGTATTATCCTCTTTTTAACGAGCCCGAACCAACTATGGGCAAATAAAATCGTAAACTTTTTAACGGGGTCAATCGTCAATATATTCCGTTCGATACCATTTATCGTGTTAATTATTTTACTAATACCGTTTACAAAGTTTTTACTTGGAACAATCCGTGGAGCAGATGCAGCTTTACCAGCACTTATTATCGGTGCAGCACCATTCTATGCACGAATGGTATTAATTGCACTACGAGAAATTGATAAGGGCGTTATAGAAGCAGCGCGCTCAATGGGTGCAAAAACGTCCACGATTATATGGAAAGTACTAATTCCAGAATCATTACCAGCACTTATTTCTGGGATTACGGTAACGGCTGTTGCCCTTGTTGGCTATACAGCAATGGCTGGTATTATTGGTGCTGGCGGTCTAGGAAACTTAGCCTTTTTAGATGGCTTCCAACGTAATCGCCAAGATGTGACATTAATGGCAACTATTTTGATCTTAGTAGTCGTATTTATTATCCAATGGATTGGCGATATGATTACTTCGAAAACAGACAAACGTTAAAAAGGTTATACCGGTTATTTACCGCTAACATATTATTGTTTGAACAAAATAAAGGGAGTGTAGACAAATGAAGAAGTTATTAGCAGGATTATTTTTATCAGTACTTGTACTAGCTTTAGCAGCTTGTGGTGCTGGTAACAAAGATGAAGCAGGTTCAACAACTGGAGATAAGGCAGACGACAGTGCAAAAACTGAAGAAAAAGTAACATTAAAAATAGGTGCTTCTAACACACCTCACGCAGTTATTTTAGAAAAAGCAAAACCGATTTTAGCTAAAGAAGGCATTGACTTAGAAATCGAAACATACCAAGATTATGTATTACCAAACCAAGATTTAGATTCTGGAACAATTGATGCAAACTATTTCCAACATATCCCTTATTTAAATTTACAAATTAAAGATAATGACTATGATTTTGTAAATGCTGGCGGTGTACACATCGAGCCAATCGGTATTTACTCTAAAAAATATAAATCTCTTGAAGACCTTCCTAAAGGTGCAACAATCTTATTATCTAATTCTGTTTCAGACCATGGTCGTATGCTGTCATTATTAGAAGCAAAAGGCTTAATTAAATTAAAAGATGGTATCGATAAAACTGCAGCTGAAATTAAAGATATTGTAGATAATCCGAAAGACTTTAAATTTGATGCGAATACTGCACCAGAACTACTTGTTCAAATGTTTGAAAACGAAGAAGGCGACGCAGTCCTTATCAACTCAAACTACGCAATCGATAATGGCTTAAACCCAATCAAAGATGCGATTGCTTTAGAAGATAAAGAATCTCCATATGTTAATATTATTGCAGTACGTGCTGGAGATGAAAATAAACCAGAAATTAAAAAATTATTAGAAGTATTAACTTCTAAAGAAATCCAAGACTTCATTCTGGATGAATGGAAAGGCGCAGTAGTACCAGTTAAATAATATGAACTTTTAAAAAGAGTATGTAAGTGAAAACTTACATACTCTTTTTTTATGTAAGGAAAATATCCGTCGTTCAAGGCAATGTCCAATCCGTCTTTTTCGAACATATTTGTGTAAATAACAATAGTAATAAAGTATTTATTATATTAAATGTGAATTATTAACATTGTTCAGTGTTACAATGTGACTTTTATTAATACAGTTAAAAAGAGGTGCGTGAAAAAGTGAACAGTTAGGAAAAGGCCATTTTATTTTAAGCAATCGGAGTGTGACGATATTTTTTCTTTTTTTGAAATAATGCCATCTTTGCATCTGGTTAATTATATTTAGAAAAATAGTGCATGTATTAATTTACCAAAAATGATATAATACTAAAGGATTATTATGAAGGTTTTTGGTGAAATCAACTTATTTAAAATAGTTATATATACATTCAATTAAAAATTGTTTAGAATTTGTTTAGTTGAAATTAGTACTATAGGTATGTTGGAAATGTGTACTTATTTTGTGGTGACAAGAGAATAAATTCCTTTTGCACAAAAAAGGATTTATTTGTATTTAATGTTTAAAATTAGGTAAAGGGGTAATTTGTTTATGGGGATTAAAATTGACTCACCAAAGTTAGCTTTATCGAAAAAAATCAAAACGAAACAGGCAAAAATTGGTGTAATCGGACTTGGCTATGTAGGATTACCACTCGCTATAGAAATGGTCAAAAAAGGGTTTCAAGTAATTGGTATTGATAAAAATAACGAAAAAATAGCTAAGCTAACAAATGGAGAAAGTTATATTGCTGATTTATCGGATGCTGTTATCCAAGAGGTCTTAAAAGAAGAGAAGTTGGAAACGACTGCGGATTTTTCAAAGCTTGCAAGTGTAGATGTCATGATTATTTGTGTACCAACTCCAACATCAGCAGATGGTACACCGAATATTTCTTACATTGAAGATGCGTCCAAATCAATCGCACAATATATTTCTGCCAATACACTAGTGATTCTTGAAAGTACGACGTACCCTGGAACGACTGAAGAAATCGTTCAACCAATTTTAGAAAAAAGTAATTATGTGATTGGGCAGGATATCTTTTTAACTTATTCCCCTGAGCGTGTTGATCCTGGAAATATTAATTTTACCGTTTCAAATACACCGAAAGTAGTCGGTGGTGTGACAGAAGCATGTTTAGAAATAGCAAAACTATTTTATGAAACGATCATCAATACAAATGTTTTTCCTGTCTCTAACCCAAGGGTTGCAGAGATGGAGAAGTTACTGGAAAATACCTTTCGCCAAATCAATATCGCACTTGTTAATGAGCTGAGCAAAATATGCTACAAAATGAATGTAGATATTTGGGAAGTAATCGAAGCTGCTTCGACAAAACCATATGGATTTATGCCGTTTACACCTGGTCCAGGGGTAGGGGGGCATTGTATCCCTGTTGACCCTAAATATTTATTATGGGCAGGACAGCAACATGGTATTACGGCTTCATTAATTGAGGCGGCAGATAAAATTAATGATTCCATGCCGAGTTTTGTGGTTGAAAGACTGGAAAATTATCTTATTGACCAGAAGAAAGAGCTACGAGCTGGAAAGATTGTTGTTATTGGTGTCACGTATAAGCCAAATATTAATGATTTCCGTGAATCTCCTGCACTTCACGTCATCCAAGAATTATTGGAGAAGCAATATGATGTTATGGTTGTGGACCCATTTATCGAAACTTTTTCAGTCAACCAATACACACTTAATACTGTTGCATTATCAAAACAATTAATCGAAGAAGCAGAAGCTGTATTAATTTTAACGAATCATGCAGAAATTGATTATGGATTGCTCGATCAATATGCTGCACTAATTTTTGATACACGGAATACCCATTTTTTATTTGCCAATAAAAATTATCATAAATTGTAAGGAGAACTGTGTGGAAATGAAAAGACTAAAATTATGTAGTTTACTAGTCGCTTTGTTCATAGCAGGATGTCAATCCGAAACACAAAGTCAAGTTGCACCAGTAGATTCGTCGATTGAAATAAAAGAACATGATGGAACGATGAGCGATATTTTACATCATGCCAATATTCTTACCCCAAAAGTGGCTTTGACTTTTAATGGACTTGCAGATAATGAGACAATGCAAAAGCTTTTAAAGGTATTAGATCAAACGAACATCAAGGCAACGTTTTTTATTGAAGGTATGCGTCTAGCACAAGAACCTGAATTGGTTAAGAACATATTGAGCAAAGGCCATGAAGTAGAAAACGGTACATTAACGTTCCCTGATATGGCAGATATAGATTATGAAGAGACTTATAAAGAAATATATTTAACAAATCAAATTTTTGAAGAGCAATTAGGTTATACACCGAAGTATGTGAGAAGTCGTTCAGGGGACGCAACAGACAATATGCGTTATGCGACAAATGCTCTTAATATGAAAGCTGTTGTAGAGGCATCTGTTAATCCGAAAGATCGTAATATGCAAAGTGCAGAGGAAATGATGACGTATATTCGAAAGTATGTAGATAGTGGTTCAGTCATCCATTTAAATACGTATATTAATCCGGCCGTCATTGATGTTGTCCCGTTACTTGCACAGTTTGGCAAAGAAAAAGGCTTTACATTTTCTACGTTAACGGACGTATTTGAAAACGAATATTTGGTTAAATCATTAGAGGAAATTAAAGGCTACGATGCGATAAAAATAAATCCAGCATACGAAAATGTCCAACCGCATGTCTATTATCGGAAAAATACAACAAAAAAAGAAATTGCTTTATCCTTTGATGACTGGGCAAGTGAGGAACGAACGAAGGAAATTTTAGATGTTTTGGATAAGTACAATATTCAATGTACATTTTTCTTAATCGGGAAGGGTGTTGAAAAAAACCCTCAATTAGCACGATTAATTGTAGATCGAGGACACGAAGTAGCGAGTCATTCTTATAATCATGTCGATGTAACAACGATGACACCAGAGGAGTTACAAGAAGACGTATTGAAGGCACACCAAGCACTCACGTATGCCTTACAAGAATCACCGTTATTGTATTTTAGACCAAATCAAGGTGTTATTAATGAGGAGTCTGCTAAAATTATTGCCGCTACTGGCGTTCAAACAATTGCCATGTACGATATTGCATCATTTGATTGGAACTTAGATTATACGGCACAAGATATTTATGATCGGGTTATGACTAGGGCAGCTCCAGGAAAGGTAGTGGTGATGCATATTTTAGACGGTACAAAAACAGTCGAAGCACTGCCATTAATTATTGAACAACTTCAAAAGCAAGGCTATAGTTTTGCAAAAATGTCGACTTGGATTGAAGAAGATTCAAATAAGAAAGTGAATTGATAATCATGAAAACGAAAAAAGAGATTTTAACAATGCCGCGCTCTGATCGACGTATCTTATCCAATATTCCTGACCCTGAAAATGTGCGGAGCCTCGTTAATCGTCGAGGGGCTTCGTACCAAACAGAAGGGGATATTGACCCTACAAATGTAAATGAAATTTATCGTTTACAGTTATTAAGTTTGCGTTATGAAACTGCATTTGAAGTGAACATTAAAAGAGCTAGACAAAAAAATCCTTATCAATATTATGCTGAAGATATTTCGGTGACAGGTATCCTTGTTTATACGGATAGTGCAAATAGATTATTAGCTGATGAAATTGTTACGATGCAGTTCACAATACCTGATGGAGCGATGCCTGAGGGTTATGAATCAAAAGTAAAGTTAAAAGCTAAAGTAGTCCGTCAATTTACAAAAGAGATAGATGGAAAAACGAGATACTACTATGCGTTTGAATTTTTGAATCCTTTAAATGAGTATTTAACGAAAAAACGTTGGGGACTTTCAATTTTTGTAGCGAGTTTATTTTTATTTATTGTTTCACTTATCGTTGTATTAATGCGTGCTGAAAGTGTCATCTATTTTAAGTTTAATAAGTTCTTATATTTATATAGTATAATCGCAGCAACATTTCTTCTAAGTAGATATTTGTTTGGTATTTTCTATAAGAATGTGCCAATCAATCCTCAATATGAACCTGGTGTTTCTATTATTATTCCAGTATTTAATGAAGAACAATGGATTCATAGAACCATTTTAAGCTGTATAAATCAATATTACCCTGTGGATAAATTAGAAGTTATTGTCGTAGATGATTACTCTACAGATAGAACAGAGGAAGCCGCCAATAACATGATTGAGCTGATTCATAGGGAAGGTGGGCGTTTTAGAACAGAGGGACGTTTGAAATTTCATAAGCTACCTCAAAATGGGGGGAAGCGTGAAGCGTTAATAGCGGGAGTGCATTTGGCCAAACATGATTTAGTCGTTTTCGTCGATTCAGATAGCTTCTTAGAGCCTCACGCCATTCGGAATTTAGTACAACCTTTCCAAGATCCTAAAATGGGCGGTGTAGCAGGGAGAACAGAAGTAGAAAACAAGTTTACGAATGCTCTAACAAAACTACAAACGGTTCGATATTATATAGCCTTTCGTATAATGAAAGCGGCTGAGTCTTGGTTTGACACCGTAACATGCTTATCGGGGCCACTTGCATGCTATCGTAAAGAGCTTATATTAAAAAATGAAACAGCATGGTTAAATCAAAAGTTTTTAGGGCAACCGGCAACATTTGGTGATGATCGTAGTATGACAAACTATATTTTAAAGACGCATCGCACAGGCTATCAAGACAATGCAGTATGTTCTACGATTGTACCTTCAGATACAAAAGTCTTTTTGTCGCAACAAATGCGCTGGAAACGATCATGGTTACGAGAGTCGTTAAGAGCCTTTTTATTTATGTGGAAAAAAGAACCTTTTATGTTTTTGTTCTTTATTATTGGTTTAATTGTACCAATCGCAGCACCAATTGTCGTAGTTTACAATTTAATCTATGTGCCTATTATGCATGGGATATTTCCAACAACATTTTTAATGGGTCTATTGTTAATGGCAATGCTGATGAGCTTGGCTCACCTATTCTTTAGACGAAGTAAGTTGTGGATGTTTGGCTTTATATTTGTCCTTTTCTACGAATTTATTTTACTTTGGCAAATGCCTGTGGCGTGGGTGACATTTTGGAAATCAACTTGGGGTACAAGAGAAACACCTCAAGATGTATTGGCAAGGGAAAAGAAATTGGAAAAACAAAAGATTCGGAAATCCCGATTTTCAATGCTGAAAATAAGAAAAATGGGTGAGAAGGAATGAGTGAAAAAAATGTTGTATTAAATCCAGCTAAAAAAAATCGCAGAAAATTACTTCGTTCTATTGCTCAATTCGTTATCGTTGTATTTTTAGCGGTGATATTAATACGTGTCGTGTTCTTAACAGAAAAAAAAGAAGAGGAAACTGTTCCTCTAATTAATAAAGATGGTTTTATTGCATTATCCTACTTTGGCGTAAGTAGAAATGATTCTCCAAAATACGTGTCCAGAAAGAACTTGGAAAAACAGTTGGAGTTACTTGAAGGGCAAGGTTACAAAACGATTACCCAGCAAGATATATTAGATTTTTATGAAAAGAAAAAACCTCTACCAGAGAAAGCGTTGTTTTTATCATTTGAAGATGGACGCACAGACTCAAGTATTTTCGCTCAAAACATTATGGAAGAGTTGAATTATAAAGCAACCATGTTTACGTATGCCAATAAGATGGATACGAGAGACAATAAATTTTTAAAACCTAAAGATTTATTACTGATGCAAAAAAGTGGGTTTTGGGAATTAGGTTCCAATGGATACCGTCTGACGTATATTAATATTTATAATGATCAAGGACAGTCATTAGGCATGATCGACGAGAATGATGTGCCAAATAAAACGACAATCGAATATTATAATCACTATTTAATGGACTTTATTCGCAATCAGTTTATGATTCCGAGTGAAACGCGGAAAGAAATGGAGACGCGAATTAAAAAGGATTATAAATTAATGCACGATATTTATGAAGAAAAGTTAGATAAAGTGCCAAAGGCGTATGCCATTATGCATGCCAATGCACTTTACAATAATATGGACCCTTTAGTAGAGAGTATCAACGATACCGAAATTAAAAATACATTTCGTATGCATTTCAATTTAGAGCTAGGTGCCTATAATAACAAAGATGCAGATCTCTATAACTTAAGTCGATTACAAGTATCGCCATATTGGTCAACAAACCATGTGATGATGAAAATCCGCCAAGCGAGTAAACAAAATGTAGCATTTGAAGTAGGGGATGCGCAACAAGCAAAAAAATGGTCCATTATTAATGGAGCCGCAGAATTTAAAAATAATGAAATCATTATAACGTCTGCACCATCCAGTGAAGGGCGCATTATTTTAAAGGATGCCTTGCCTAATCAATATAATGTCAATTTTGCTTTTAAAGGAAATGTAGTAGGGCAGCAATCTCTATATTTGAACTATGATGAAAAAAGCAATAGCTATATTCGCATTGCATTAATAGACAATGAGATCGTTGTATCAGAAAAATTGCCTGGAGCAAGTGTTGTTGAAAAGGAACGCTTGCAGTTAAATGATATTAAGTGGGATGAAGAACAATACGCATTTAATAAAGCAACTGTCTATAACTATCAAGATACACAAAAAGGTTCGAGAATTGATGAAGATGAATATCCACGAAATTTAACACAAAAAAGAGTATTTAATATCGCTGTGAATAAAGATAAAATAGAGATAAATGTCGACGATGTATTATCGAAGACAATAAAGGTAAATCCAGTTATTAATGGGACTCAATTAGGAATCGGAGCAATGTATAGTAAAAAAGATACGACACACGAACAGTATGCAGATGATATTTACGATACATTGATCGATGATCTATTAATAACAGATGGAAACGAGACGACACTCTTTTCAAATCAATATACGAATTTTGATAAAGTAAAGTATAAAACAACGACATTGTTTAATAACGTTGTAGACTTCTTTATTGAAACCTTCTAAACCGAGGGGAAGTTAGATTCACGTGAGAAAATTTATTTGGTTTATCTGTATGGCACTACTAATTATCACAGCATGTAGTAATAGCAAAGAAGTTCCGGTTGAAGCAAAGGAAGAGCTAAAAAATAAAAATAAGTTGCAATTATCTATTTGGTTGCCCGAATGGCAAAAAAAATCAGCAATAGAAGACGTGAAAAATTCACAGCAGGGTTTACAGGATATCCGTGTATTTGGCGCTTATTTCAACAGTAAAGATCAATTATTATTAACAGATAATGCGGTAGAGATGTTGCAACAAACACAGCAACAATTTCATGCCACACATTTTGTGATGCTTACGTTAATCAATGACTATGTTACAGATAACGCCCCATCAGTTCAGAAGGATAGTAAGTTATTACATCGCCTGCTCCAAGATACTTCAACGAGGCAAAAGCATATCGATAATATATTGCAAATTGTTGAGCAATATCAGGTCAAGGGAATAGAAATTGATTATGAAAAGGTAGCGAAAGAGGATCTTCCGAAATATATACTTTTTTTAGAAGAGCTTTATCAACAGTTATCCAAAAAAAATATCACACTAAATGTTGTATTAGAACCGCGTTTTCCATTCGATATGAAATTGCCCGATGGCCCAAAGTATACTGTTATGGCGTACAATGTCCATGGTTATCATAGTGGACCTGGAGCAAAAGCAACATTCTCATTTTTAGATGACTTACTAAAAAAAATACAAAAGTCGAATCAAAACTTAGCCATTGCTTTTGCAACGGGTGGATTTAAATGGGCTGCACAAGGGAAAGCAGTTGCTTTAACAGAAATTGAGGCAGAACAACTTCTCGCCAAAATGAAAGTAAAGAAACAACGAGATCAAGCAAGCGGAGCTGCCTACTTCACTTATTCTGATGACAATAATGTACGTCATGAGGTATGGTATGCGGATCAAGAGACACTTGAAAAATGGATTAGCTATGTCCAACAAAAAAGCTACCATGAGGTAGTATTATGGCGCGCTGGCGGTTTAAGTTCAGATACATTAAAGTGGATTGACAAGCAATCAATCAAATGAAGGAAGGATAGATAAGTCAATTAAACGTATTTTTTACTGTAGTTTGAAATAGCGAAAAGCTATATAATGATTAAATATGACAAGCCCCACCATTTAACTTTTTGTGGGCGAGCATCGAGCATCTTCCATATGGCATGTGCCATATGGAGGGGGCTTGTCTGACTCGCTTTCCTATAAAAGTTTATTTGGTGGGGTTTACCTTGTTTATTAATAATTATGTACGGTTAGTACAAGGTTTATTTTTGTTCCTATCGGGCACTAAACAAGTAAGGCTTTGAATTATTTCGAGGAGAGCTACAAGGAGGTAGGAATAATGAATGAAGTAATTTTCGCAAAAGATATAATGCTAGAACAAGATGTTAAAAAATATTTTGAAATTATGCTTGAAAGTGCTATTCGTTCACATATGACGATTACCACAATTTTTTTAAAGTGTGTACAGAGTAGCTCTTCAGAAGTAAATCAAAGCAATGTAAATGCTCAAATTACTGATTTTTTAACGGAAAATATTCGGAAGACGGATTTACTCTTCCAATTGGCAGATGGAGAGCATTGGGGCATTATTTTTTTACAAAGTAGCGATGTTGAAGCGAATGCATTTTTAAAAAGAATCTTTTATTTACTAAAGAAAGATACAACGCTAGAAAGTCGCGTTGCCTTAAAAGCTTCTATAACAGAAATACGTAATAATCAGATTAACTTTGAAATACTAGTAGAAAAAAATAAAGCATTACTGGCTGATAGCAATCAACAGCAATGGTGGATTGAACAGATAGAGGATTATCGTTTACAATCCATTGAACTTGTAAAAGTGAGTATTATTGAACAAAATGCTATTTTTAGAAAAGTGTTAGAAACGACTTTAAATTCCATGGATATCGCTAATTTTACTTTTGATGTCACAGCATATGAAGATGGTTATAGTTTTTTACAATCTAATACTTATCAATCCGGGCATTTGCATTTAATTATTATGAATGATATTTTACCGCGCAATAATGGCTTAGAAATTTTACACAGCTTACGAACAATGCCGAACGAAAAGCGATTCCTCATTTACATGATGTCTGAACGTAACTCAGAGATCGCCGCACTCAATGCATATGAAGGTGGCGTAGATGAATTTATAGTTAAACCGTTTAACTTACGTTTATTAGAGGCAAAAATTAAACGAACTTTTGCGAGGTATTGGCAATGATAGACTTATCGCTTGATTTTCTTTTATCCGTAATAGCTATACTGTTCATCGTTCTGTGCGGCTTCATGATGTATATATTTTATCAACGTCAAAGTGAAGTGCGTTTTAAAAAATCGAGAGCTATCTATTTAAAAGACTACTCACAGCTTTGGTATGAATATCTTTTTAATAATGAAATTTTTTCAGTGGTGCTTATACCACGTGGCAAGCCGCAAGTTCAGGCAATCGAAATGATTTTTTCATCCTATTTAAAGAACATTACGAATGATGATATGAGATGGAAAATGAAGAATTTTTCCAATCAGTATTTAAAGACATTTTATGAAAATGATTTAATGAATAAACGTTGGAGCATTCGCATGAACGCATTATATCGTATCGCCGATTTGCAGCTCGATGAATTGCTCGATGCTTGTAAAAAATTAGAGACAACGAAATACTCTAAGGAAGAGTTTTTTCAATTGCTTAAAATATATTCTTTATTTCAGCCAGAATTATTTATTCAAAAAATAAAGGCCCCCAATGCAAATTACTCTGAAAGTGAATATAGAAGATTATTCGTTTTATTAGAGGAAGATATATTTATGCGATTTTTTGATGAGTTTACGAGCTGGTCAATGAGCATTCAATTTGCTGTAATCGATACGGCTGCGGCCAAAAAAAATATGCAATATATTGAGAAATTAGAGCAATTATTAACGAATGAAAATGATGAAATTAAAATACGCGCGCTAAAGGGCCTGTTTGAAATTGGTGTAATTGAAAATATCAATCCGTATATTCCTTTCGTAACGTCACATTTATGGGAAGTACGCTTAATGGTAGGGAAGATATTTAAATATGTCCCCTTGTCCTATTCTTATCCCTATTTAGAACAGCTTCTTCAAGATGAAAATTGGTGGGTTCGGTCTCAAGCTGCGAAGACGATTGCTGAAGATCGTGACGGATTAGAGAAATTAAAAGAGTTTATTTCATATTCTACTGATCATTATGCAGTGGAGATGGCACAAGAAACAATAATGAGAAAGCAGGGAACGAGATGAAAATTTTACATTACTCCATGTTGTTTTTTGGCGGCGTAATTGTATTTTATATGCTGTTTGTTATTGTTTCATATTGCACCATGTTAATTATCGCAATGCTTGATTTGCGTAAGCGATATCGTTTAGACCCTTCGGAGTATGATGATGCGCATATAGATGCCTTTTATTCCAAGCCTGTGTCCTTACTAGTTCCTGCCTATAACGAAGAGGTAGGGGTAGTAGATACCGTCTATTCATTGCTTAATTTACGTTATCCGCAAACAGAAATTATTATTATTAATGATGGTTCCACTGACAATACTCTACAAACGGTCATTAAGCACTTTCAGATGAAACCTGTAAATAAAATTATAAAAACAAATATTCATACGAAGCAAGTTATCCAAATTTATGAATCAGAAATTTATATGAATTGTATATTGGTAGATAAAGTGAATGGCGGCAAGGCTGATGCATTGAATGTTGGTATCAACGTATCACAATACCCGTATTTTTGTTCCATTGATGGGGATTCCATTTTAGATGAAAAAGCATTGCTTCGTGTAATGAAGCCGATTGTTTTATCTGATGGAGAAGTGATTGCAGCTGGGGGCAATATACGTATCGCCAACGGAGCGAAAATGCAACTTGGCTCGATTTATGATATGCGATTACCTAGTAATTATTTAGTTATCATGCAAATAATTGAATATTTGCGAGCCTTTTTAATGGGGCGAATTGCATTAAGTAAATTTAATCTTGTGTTGATTATTTCAGGTGCATTTAGTGTCTTTTCAAAAAAATGGGCTGTTGAAGCAGGCGGCTATTCGACCAATATTATTGGTGAAGACATGGAGCTCGTTGTCAATATTCATCGACTTATTAAAGAGAAAAAAGAAAATAAACGAATTGAATTTGTGCCAGACCCTGTTTGTTGGACAGAAGCGCCGCATACATTAAGTGTTTTGCGAAATCAGCGCAGACGTTGGCACCAAGGGATGTTTGAAAGTCTTTGGAAACATAAGAAAATGACGTTAAATCCACGATACGGTTTGATTGGTATGGTGTCGTTTCCGTATTTTTGGCTTGTGGAATGTTTAGGACCTGTTGTAGAACTAGGTGGCTATATCTATATTATTATCGCGTTTTTCTTAGGGCAAATTTATTATGAAATGGCGATTTTGTTATTATTGCTTTTTGTTATTTATGGTGTTATTTTTTCCGTTGCTTCCGTATTATTTGAGGCTTGGAGCATGAATACGTATCCAAGAAAGAGAGACTTGTTACGTATGATTACTTTAGCGTTTACTGAAATTTTTTGGTATCGCCCACTTACACTACTATGGCGTTGTGAAGGATTAATTCGATTTGTACGTAGAAAGAGTGAATGGGGAAATATGAAGCGTGTCGGGATTGCTGAAAAGGAGAAAAGTGTATGAAGCGAATATATATAGGAATTATCATTACATTAATGCTCATTATTACTCCGATTATTATTTGGTACTTGGATGATAATACCCCGCTTAACGTAGCTATTTTAGATAAAACAGTTCCAAATGAAACATATCGCGAACATCTCGGCGTGAATTGGTTTTTAAATCATTACAAGTATACGATGGACAATCAGCCTTATGATTTAGTGGACAGTTATTTCGGTACGCAACCAGATGACAAATTAAAAAGTGTAACGGAAAAAAAATTCCCAACAGACTACAGTAACTATGATGTGATTTATTTAGCAGATACGTATGGTGTGTATAAAGATGATTTAGGACAAGAAAAAAGGCTAGGACAGCGCTCAGAAAAAATTGTCGGTGGTTTAGAGATGGAAGAATGGCAGTCCATTGTATCTCGACTAGCTAGTAATAAAAAAAGTATGTTAATAGCCGAGTACAATACATTTGCTTCGCCAACAACAGAAGCTGTTCGAAAAGAGCTTCAAGATTATTTGGGAATTTCATGGTCAGGATGGATTGGGCGTTATTTCGATGAGCTCGATTATCATAAAAATTTAGAAATACCACAATGGATCGTAGATGAATACGGAGACGATTGGTCCTATAAAGGCGGAGGATTTATCGTATTTAATGAAATTACAGAAAAGCTCGTAGTATTAGAGTTGGACAAACATATTAAAACGGCAGGGATTGAGCTTCAATTTACGGAAGCGGGTAAGCAATTTTTTAATACCTCTAGCAGTGCAAAATATGAGTATTGGTTTGATATTATTACGCCGAAATATGCTGAAGATGCATTAGCCAACTATAAGTGGGATTTAACGAAAGAAGGGTCAAAGTTATTAGAAGACAATCATATTCCACAACAATTTGCAGCGATTGTCTCGCAGGATAAACGTTATACAACGAGCTATTATTTTGCAGGAGACTTCAATGATATGGGGCGTTTACCTACGCTATCTAAAGTCAAAGGTTTACCTACTCTTTATAAATATGCTGAGAAGTTTGCTGACAGCTCTTTTTATTGGTCTATTTACATACCAGTTATGCACAAAGTATTTGAGACATTTGAGAAAAAAGAAGTGCAAGAAACAAATCATGCAAACAAATTAAACTATAATGCACGTGTTCAAGGTGAAACGTTTGAAGTGTTACAAGATGGAAAATGGGAGCCGATAACATTCAAAGGTGTCAATATTGGTATGGGGAAACCAGGTGCATTTCCTGGGGAAGCAGCAATCACTGAAGAAGAGTATTATCGTTGGTTTAATCAAATTGCAGCTATGAATGCGAATACGATACGGGTATATACATTACACCCGCCAGGCTTCTATCGAGCGCTGGCAAAGTACAACGAAGAAAATCCTAATAAGCCACTATACGTTTTACATGGTGTTTGGATTAATGAAGAAGGCTTATCACAATCACTTGATGCTTATGATGCAACTACGTTAAAGGATTTTCAACATGAAATGAAGCGCATGGTTGATGTTATTCACGGTAATATTTATGTGAAGACTGTAACGGGACATGCATCCGGCTTATACGATGTAGATGTTTCAAAATATGTAATTGGTTGGGTGCTTGGGATTGAGTGGTATCCACATATGGTCGTCGGAACAAATGAAAAGCATGCTAATTTAGGGCAATATAATGGAACATATTTCGAAACGAAAAATGCGACACCTTTTGAGCATTGGCTTGCTGAGCAGATGGACATGATTACAGTTTATGAGAAAGAAAAATACAATTGGATGCGACCGATGAGTTTTACCAACTGGGTAACAACAGATTTACTAGAGCATCCATCCGAACCATCAGAAGATGAAGATTTAGTAGGCGTTAACCCGAATGTCATCTTTACAAAAGGGGAAATGCAAACACCAGGACAATTTGCTTCATATCATGTCTATCCTTATTACCCAGATTTCTTTAATTTCGATAAAGATTATTTAAATTATGTAGATTTCCGTGGTCAAAAAAATAGTTATGCAGGCTATTTAAATGAATTGCATAAGGCGCATACAATGCCTGTACTTATCGCGGAATTCGGCATTCCAGCATCGCGTGGAATGACACATGAAAATGTCTACGGTTGGAATCAGGGGCACATGTCTGAAAAGAAACAAGGTGAAACATTGCAGCATTTGTATGAAGATATCATGCATGAAGGCTTGCTTGGTGGGCTTGTATTTACATGGCAGGATGAGTGGTTTAAACGGACGTGGAATACAATGGATTACGACGACCCGAATCGTCGACCGTTTTGGTCCAATGCTCAAACCAATGAACAGCAATTCGGTCTAATGAGCTTTGATCGAAATAAAGTAAAAGTGGATGGAAAGCTAAATGATTGGGAAGAAGGTACACAATTATATAAAACTTCGCCTTCTAGCTCGACTGATTTTGCTGTGGATTACGATGAAAAGTATGTGTATATGAAGTTGAAGAGTGATGAGATAAAAACAGCATCACCACGTATTTTACTAGACGTAGTACCAGAGCAAGGCAATACATCTGCAACAACTATTAAAAATATAACATTTTCAAATGGTGTTGACTTTATTGTTGAGTTAAATAAAAATAGCGATTCGCGAGTTGTCATTGATGAATACTACGATTTCTATGATTATTTCTATGGACATCGATTAAGCATGATTCCTCCACGCATGAAAGCAGCGGTAAAAAATAGTGGCAAGTTTGCGCCGATTTATTATGTTTTAAATAAACAACTGTACTTACCAGAACAAAAAAAGACGACAGACTTTAGCTTTTATGAAACAGGTAAATTGCTACAAGGAAATGCAAATCCTGAAGCGTCTAACTATAATTCACTCGTTGACTACACATGGACAGATGATAATGTGATCGAGCTACGAATACCTTGGCTTCTGCTACAATCCAAAGATCCAAGTCAGCGAGAGTTTATGGGAGATTTATATGCAAATGGTGAAACAGCGTCAGTTAAAGTGGATAATATTTTTGTTGGTGTAGTATTTGTCGATGAAGAAGGAAAGGTAGTCCAATCTTTACCGAAGTCTACGAATAATGTATTGCCAGCATTGGATTCATATAGTTGGGATACTTGGCAACAACCGAAGTACAATGAACGCTTAAAACAATCTTATTATATTTTACAAAAAGTATTTAAGGACGATTAACGCATACACTTGAAGCATTGGATAAACAGAAAAAGTGGCTGGGACATAACTAAAAAAAATAAGAAACAGACGAAAGATGTTCATAATTTTTTGCTGTATGTAGACCTTAGCTATTCTTGCTTTTGCAATAAAAAAAATTAGAAGTGTTCACTAGTTGTTGGTAGCGAAGGCGGTGACTCCTGCGGGAACAGCACATAATGTTAGACGCAACAGACCGCGCGTAGCGAGGGTTGCGGCTTACGGTGTGCCCGCGGAAAGCACCGTCGTAGCGGACAACAACGGCAAAGCAAAAAAGTGTTAGATTGATGGCAGTCAATCTAACACTTTTTCTCTTTTGTCTCAGCCACTTTTTTTACTGTGAATGTTGTTGTCGCACCGTCGTCGGACGCATCTCAATTGTTTAGGTCATTGAAACTGTGAAAGTCGAGAATAGAAATTAGTTACGAACTCTAAAAATATTTTTTCAGATGGAGCGATTTCACGATTTATCGGTGAAATAATGCCAACAGTTCTTGGTATTGTAGGTGATTCAATGGGTACCTTAATCGTGAAGCGGGCAGCTGAATCATATAGGGAGCTTTCAGGAAGTAAGCTAACGCCAATTCCAGCTGCAACTAGACCTTTTAAGGCATCTAAGTCTTCACCTTCCGAGATTACATTCGGTAAAAAGCCAGCAGCACGACAAGCGTCCATTGCAACTTTATGCAATATATAGCCGTCTGGAAATAGAACGAAAAGGTCATTACGTAAGTCTGCCAGTTGAATGCTTTCTCGTTTAGCTAATGGATGGTTTGCTGGCAATAAGGCTGCAATATTTTCTGTAAATAGTATAGTTGATTGGATTGTCTCGTCCTTTGGGGGAAGCGGTCCTAAAAATGCTAAATTTAACTCACGGTTTTTAACAGCATCAATTAAAAATCGATAGGAGCCCTGACGCAATTGGAATTGCAAATCTGGGTATTCGCGCTTAAAGGCTGAAATAACAGTCGGTAGCACATAGCTTGCTAGGCTTGTAGGGAAGCCTATCTTAATAGTACCTTTTGCAGGGTCTAAATATTCCTCTACCTGCTTCGCTGCAAAGTCTATGGCTTTTAAAGCAGTAATCGTATGTTCGAGAAAAGTTTTTCCAATCGGTGTTAATTTTACATTTCGACCGACGCGTTCAAAAAGTGGTGTGCCTAATTCGTCCTCTAAATTAGCAATTTGACGACTTATTGCTGACTGAGCAACATGAAGATGTTCAGCAGCTTCTGAAATATGTTCCCGTTCTGCAACCTCCACAAAATAACGTAATTGACGTAACTCCACTGGATATTCACCTCTATTAATCGAAAAATCCGATTGATTATACTTTAATTATATAATATTTAGTATATAAATAGTCTGAAAAAATAGCGTAGTGCGAAATAAAAATATGATAAATTACAGAAAAGACAATTGAAATTGAAAGATTTAACACAATCTTTTAATGATTATATTAAAAAAGGGAAATTACACTTATTCTGTTAGTAATTTGAGAGTTGGGTCTTGTAAGATGTATATGAGGTGGAAATTTATGATAAAGAAAGGGATTAGCTGGATACTAATTCTACTGGCCATTACAATGTTAGCCGGTTTAACATTTAACGATCAAGATACGAGCAATACAGATCTGCAAGCAAAAGATGGCATATTAGATCTAACGGGTATTTCTAAAAATGAAAAAGTAGTTGCCTTGTCAGGTGAATGGAAGTTTGTTGGAAATGAATATGTAAAGCCAACCGATATTCTGCAAAATGCAAAGGTGGAAATTGTGCCGGGGCCTTGGAAAGAAAACGTCCAATATGGTACTTATCAGCTTCAAGTTACATTGCCTGCCCATTTCGATAAACTAGGCATCCGTGTAAGAAATATTTGGTCTGCACATCGCCTCTTTATCAACGGAGAAGAGTTTGCTTCTTACGGAACGCTTGGAACGCAAAAGGAAGGGGCAGTACCGAGTAATCCAGTGTATGAAATCTATTTTAAGCCTAAAACAAAATCACTGACCATTACATTGCAAGTAGCAGATTTCTATAATGCACGGCATGGCGTCATTTTTCCAATTGATCTTGGTGATGCAGAAACGATTGCTCACGATGTTGTAAAGGATGTTAATTTAGAGAAAACGACAATCATTATCTTATTTATTTTTTCGATTTTTCATTTTAGCTTGTACTTATTAAGGACGAAAGATCGAGCTTTTTTCTACAGTGCTCTGTACTTTTTTACATTGGCATTATTAGTATCTACAAGGGGTGAACGGACGCTTATTCGGGAGTACCCTGCCATCTCCTTCGAATGGTACTTTCGATTACAAGATTTTATTACGTATATCAATGCCGTTACGTTATTCTTTTTCTTTGTCTATACTGTTGAAACGCTAGTGAAGCGTCGAACAGCTATTACGTTGGCGATGCCGCTAATCTTATACGGAGTAGGAACGCTACTCTTTCCTGCAAGGTCATTATCATTTTTACAATATTTCTTCTTTGGATACATAAATGTTTTGGCTTTAATAATAATTGGGAGATTGGTCCACTTACTTATCACTAAAAGTACGAAAATACCTAGAAATGAACTAATGATTTTAAGTGCCTCGATGTTTTCACTACTTATCTTTTCGATAAGTGGCACAGTCGATCAGCTTTTTTTCTCTGGCAAAAATGTTCTTAATCGCGGTGGATTACTATTTTTTATTCTAGGTATGAACGTCTTTCTCGCAATGCGTCTTATTAATCGAACGACGGAAGCGGAAGTTTTTAGCGAAAGATTGGAAAAGGCTACAATAGGTAAAGATTCTTTTTTAGAAGTTACAACAAAAGAACTCGAACAACCTCTTTATCATGCACTGAACGTCACAAAATCATTATCAGCACATCGAACTTTAATAGAGCATCAATTACTTGAGCAACAACTTGAACGTTTACTATATTTAGTAAATGACTTAAAGGATTTTACAAGAATCCGTTTCCAAGATTTTCACATTGAAGTTCATCCGGTAAATGTGCAAATGATTTTTCAGCATGTCGTTAAAATGCATGAACGCACGATGGAAAAAGCAAATATCCGATTTTATACGCATGCAGATAGTCAATTGCTAATACAAGCAGATGAGCAAAGAATTAGTCAAATAGTTTATCGTGTGGTGGAAACAGCCATTGCTCACGCGGTCAATGGAGAAGTCGTTCTAACAATTATGCATCTTGATGCAGATGTAAGAATAGTCGTTGAAGGAACTGGACCTGACGTTATCAAGCAAATCGCTGCAGACGAAACGGGCCAATCAATCGGAAAAGCAATAATTGAACAAATGGGTGGCAGCTATTCGGTAGATATTTTACATAATGGCATAAGGTTTTTAATCACATTGCCTTTTGGGGGATATGAGAAAAAACAACACAATAAAACCGATTATGTTCTGCCGTTACCCCTTCCAACACTAAATGATAATTTACCAAATTTATTGATTGTGGAGGATGATGTTATACATGCAGAAGTATTGCGAAGTTTGCTTCAGAATCATTACGCAATATCTTTAGCGCATAGTGCTGAAGAAGCGCTTTACACTATTCAGCATAAAAAACCGGATTATTTATTAATCGACGAAGTGATGCCGGTGATGGATGGCTTAGTGTTAACCAAACAAATAAGAACTCAATATAGCTATATTGATTTACCGATTATCATGCTAGTAGCTAATGAATATCCTACGAATATTTCACTTGTACTTGAATCAGGCGCTAACGATTACATTCGAAAGCCTGCATCCAAGGAATCATTATTGGCACGACTCTCTGCTATTTCTTTAACGAAAGAAGCGATGACGAATGCTATTGAGCATGAAATGAACTTTTTACAAGCGCAGATTAAGCCACACTTTTTATATAATGCACTTAGTAGTATTATTTCCTTCTGTTATACAGATGGAGAACGTGCAGGCCATTTATTAACCATGTTGTCTACGTATTTACGATATATTTTTGATTCTGGAAAAGAAGGACATCGAGCAACGCTTGAAAAAGAACTAGAAATCATTCAGGCTTATGTTGAAGTTGAACAAGCTCGTTTTGGTAGTAGATTAAGCGTTGTAATTGAAATTGATGAATCAATTGATACAGCAAAAGTTGAGGTGCCTAGCCTGCTTATACAGCCTCTTGTCGAAAATGCGATTCGTCATGGAATTTTTGAAAAAGAAGGAAATGGCTGTGTAATTGTGAAAATAGAAAAAGAAGAAAATTTCCTTGTAGTTCAAATTATCGACGATGGCGTTGGGATGACGGCAGAACAAGTAGCCGCTTTAACAATGGGGAAAAATATCAGTTCTAATGGAATTGGTTTTACGAACGTATTACGCCGTGTTAAAGAGTTACCAAAAGCTTCGCTCATGATTCAATCTAAATTGGATGAAGGAACTACAATGATTTTAAAACAACCTTTAAAGGAGCATGCCAATGTGGAAAATTATTATGGTAGAAGATGAAGAACCTATTCTAAACTTGCATAAGCGTTTACTGGAGAAGAGTGGTCTTTTTAAGGTTATTGCATCTTATACTTCGCCCATAGAAGCAGCTAAAGAGCTTTCAACAATTCAGGCAGATGCGATTCTGTTGGATATCGAAATGCCTAAAATAAATGGCTTAGAGCTTGCGTTAAAGCTAGTAGAGGAAGGAATTGATGTACCAATCATTTTTTCGACAGCTTATACGAAGTATGCAGTAGATGCTTTCCGCGTACAGGCGCTTGATTATGTCTTAAAACCGATGACACCGAATACGGTACTGCAATTAGATGAACGACTTGCAAAATATTATGGTCGTCAGAAACAACACAATATTGCCAAGCTTGAAGTTCGCCTTCGAGGTGAAGCAGGAACTCGTATGAACGGTCAAGCGATTAAATGGCGCACAAAGGTAACAGAAGAACTGTTTTACTATTTGCTGTTGAATGAAGGAGTAGTCGTTTCTAAATATCGTATTTTAGATGATATTTGGCCAAATCTTGATGAGCGAAAGGCACTAGCGAATCTTTATAATACGATTTATCGCTTGCGCCAGCTATTTAATGAATTAGAAGTGCCAATTCAAATTGAACGTATCAATGATGGCTATGAGTTAAAAACAAATAATGCCGTTGTGGTGCAAATGCCTAATGAGCCTGATTCATTCCTTCTTGAATCAAAGGGCTATTTATGGGCTTATAAAATAAGCTGAATTATATTTTTAAAAAATAGTAAAGAAGAGAGCTTAAGACAAAAGCGTTAGATTGACCTGCTAGCAATCTAACGCTTTTTTGCTATGTTGCTAATGTCCGTTACAACGGCTATGCGCATGCACTAAGAATGCACCCCGTTATATGCCACGCTTTGTTGCATCTTCATTTCTAAGTTGTTCCTACTATAGCTATGTCCTTTGCTACAACTCGTATGCTCTTTACATTGGTAAAATAATTGCAAAGGAAGGAATCACTAGGTTTTCCATTCATTGAACCTAGCTAAAAGTTACGAACAGGTTTATTCTTGTTTTTTATATTTACATACAAAGTTTTATGGAGACTTCTGCTGAAAGCAATTTAAATTTTCATCATACAGTAAAAAAGTGTAAATCTGCTTGACGTGTTTATTATGCTAGTACTCTATAATTTTATTTCTTGAAGTGATTCCATTCGAATGAAATAGGATATAGTATAGATAGGGTTGTTTGTGCGTATTTGTCACAAAACCGTTACAATTAACGCTCTATGCGAGGTTTCCACTATGTAGCTAGATGAAATCTATTCTCAATTAGAGATATTTCATTGAAAATAAACTTTGTTGATTCTCATTGTCAGTTTCGATTTCCAATAATCTGAAAATGCTTACAAAGTCTTTATATTTCACGATTTCATCATTGAAAAGTGAAAGTGGTCAAAATGGTTTGCATAGAGAACGATTTTCAGTTAAGATTAGAATGATAATAATTAAGGAATGGTTGCCCATTCATAGAACACATTATGGAGGTATTTTCATGTCAACTTTAGTAATTAAAGATCTTCACGTTGAAATCGACGGGAAAGAGATTTTAAAAGGCGTAAACCTTACAATTAATACAAATGAAATCCATGCAATTATGGGACCAAACGGAACTGGTAAATCAACACTAGCTTCTGCAATTATGGGACACCCTAAATATGAAGTTACTTCTGGTACAGTTGAACTTGATGGTGAAAACGTACTTGAAATGGAAGTTGATGAGCGTGCACAAGCAGGTTTATTCCTTGCGATGCAATACCCATCAGAAATCGCTGGTGTGACGAACGCTGATTTCTTACGTTCAGCTATTAATGCACGTCGTGAAGAAGGCGACGAAATTTCACTAATGAAATTTATTCGTGAATTAGATAAAAATATGGAATTCCTTGAAATGCATGAAGACATGGCGCAACGTTATTTAAATGAAGGTTTCTCTGGCGGTGAGAAAAAACGTAACGAGATTCTTCAATTAATGATGATTAAACCAACTTTTGCTATTTTAGATGAAATTGACTCTGGTCTTGATATTGATGCACTTAAAGTTGTGTCAAAAGGTATCAATGCAATGCGTGGCGAAGGCTTCGGATGCTTAATGATTACGCACTATCAACGTCTACTAAACTACATCACACCAGATCACGTACACGTAATGATGCAAGGTCGTGTTGTAAAATCAGGCGGCGAAGAATTAGCACAACGTTTAGAAGCAGAAGGTTACGATTGGATTAAAAAAGAACTAGGAATCGAAGAAGAAACAGAAGAACAAGAAGCATAAGAAGGAGGACGAACTAGCATGACAGTGGAACTTAACTTGCCTGTAACAGTACAGGACGTGCGCTCGTTCTCAGAAGCGAATGGTGAGCCAACTTGGTTTGCAGAGCTTCGTACGGCAGCACTAGACAAAGCAGCTGGTTTAGATATGCCAAAACCAGATAGAACAAATATTACAAAATGGGATTTCATGAATTTCCCAACTCACACAGTTGTCAGTGAAGAATTAACTTCATTAGATGAATTACCAGAAGAGGCAAGAGGGTTAATTAATCTTGAGTCTCAAGAAAACTTATATATTCAGCGTAACAACACACCAGCGTTTATTAAAACGTCACAGGAGCTTGCTGACAAAGGCGTTATTTTTACAGATATGTTAACAGCTGTACGTGAACATGGTGAGCTTGTACAAAAGTATTTCATGACTGAAGCAGTAAAAGTCGATGAACATAAATTAACTGCACTTCATGCAGCACTTGTAAATGGTGGCGTATTTGTTTACGTACCGAAAAATGTCGTTATTGAGCAACCGTTACAAGTAGTATTTTTAAATGATAATGCCGAAGCTTCTCTATATAACCATGTATTAGTTGTTGCTGAAGCCAATGCAGCTGTCACATACGTAGAAACATATATTTCTACAGTTGAAGAAGCGAAAGGTCAGGCAAATATTATTTCCGAAGTCATTGTACAAGATAACGCGCAAGTAATTTACGGTGCGGTTGATGTACTGGCTAAAGGTTATACTACTTATGTAAATCGTCGTGCTCGTTTAGCGCGTGATGCAAAAGTAGACTGGGCACTAGGTTTAATGAATGATTCAGATACAATCTCTGAAAACATTACACACCTTATCGGTGATGGTTCTCATGCAGATACAAAAACAGTTGTAGTTGGTCGCGGAGAGCAAAAGCTAAACTTTACTACAGAAGTTCGTCACTGGGGTAAAAACTCAAATGGTCACATCTTGAAACACGGTGTGATGAAAGATGCAGCACAGTCAATCTTTAATGGTATTGGTTACATTGAACACGGTGCTACAAAAGCGGATGCACAGCAAGAATCACGTGTGCTAATGCTTTCTGAAAAAGCACGTGGCGATGCGAACCCAATTCTTTTAATTGACGAAGATGATGTAACAGCAGGACACGCAGCATCTGTAGGACGAGTAGATCCACTACAACTTTATTACTTAATGAGTCGTGGTATCTCGAAAGCAGAAGCAGAGCGCCTTGTTATCCATGGATTCCTTGCGCCAGTTGTTACGCAATTACCAATTGAGGGCGTTCAAAAGCAACTGACGGAGGTTATTGAAAGGAAAGTTCGCTAATGATCAATAAAGACATTAAAAGCTATTTCCCAATATTAAATCAACAAGTAAATGGTCACCCGCTTGTTTATCTTGATAGTGCAGCAACATCTCAAAAGCCTATTCAAGTAATTGAAGCAATTAAGCATTACTATGAATTTGATAACTCAAATGTTCACCGAGGTGTGCATACATTGGGGAATCGTGCGACTGACAAATACGAGGGTGCTCGTGAAAAGGTTCGCAATTTCATTAATGCGAAAACGACAGAAGAAATTATTTTCACTCGCGGTACAACAACTGCGTTAAATACAGTAGCTTCTAGTTATGGTCGTGCAAATGTTGAGCAAGGTGATGAAATTGTCATCACACATATGGAACACCATTCTAATATTATACCTTGGCAACAGCTTGCAAAAGAAAAAAATGCAACATTAAAGTACATTGACCTTGAGGCAGATGGAACGCTTGACCTTGAAAAGGTTCGAGCAACAATTACGCCTAAAACAAAAATCGTGTCTGTATCCATGGCATCAAATGTTCTCGGTACGATTAATCCGATTAAAGAAATTGCTAAAATTGCACATGCCAATGGTGCAGTTATGGTAGCGGATGGTGCACAAGCAGCACCGCATATGAAAATGGATGTGCAAGACCTAGATGTCGATTTCTTAGGATTTTCAGGACATAAAATGTGCGGACCGACTGGAATAGGTGTACTATATGGTAAAAAAGAGCACCTTGAAAAGATGGAGCCAATTGAATTTGGTGGCGAAATGATCGACTTTGTTGGATTACATGATTCAACGTGGAAAGAATTGCCGTGGAAATTTGAAGGTGGTACACCTATTATTGCAGGAGCAATTGGTTTAGGAGCTGCTATCGATTTCTTAACTGAAGTAGGGTTAGACAATATCGCAAAGCATGAACATGCGCTTGTAGGCTATGCGATGGATCAGCTTGAAACAATTGACGGACTTAAAATTTTTGGCCCACGCGATCCTATGAAGCGTTGTGGACTTGTTACATTTAACTTAGATGATGTACATCCGCATGATGTTGCAACTGTTCTTGACATGAATGGCATCGCTGTTCGTGCCGGACATCATTGTGCGCAGCCACTAATGAAATGTCTCCAACAAGTAGCGACAGCGCGTGCAAGCTTTTATCTGTACAATACGGAGGAAGATATTGACCGCTTAGTTGCTGGGTTGCGTTCAGCGAAGGAGTATTTTGGCGATGTCTTTTAATAATTTAGATCAACTATACCGTTCAGTAATCATGGATCATTATAAAAATCCTCGTAACAAAGGATCTTTAGAAACAGATGCTGTCACAATTGATATGAACAATCCGACTTGTGGTGACCGTATTCACTTAACACTTAAAGTGAATGATGGTGTTGTAGAAGATGCGAAATTTGACGGTGAAGGCTGTTCAATTTCGATGTCTTCTGCATCGATGATGACTCAAATCATTAAAGGGAAAAAAGTAGCAGAAGCATTAGAACTTGCTGATATTTTCTCAAAAATGATGATGGGTGAAGAATATAGCGATAAATACGACCTAGAGGATGTCGAAGCACTGCAAGGTGTTTCGCAATTCCCTGCACGCATAAAATGTGCGACATTGGCTTGGAAAGCAATGGAAAAAGGCGTAAAAGAATAATAATTCGTGAACGGAGGAGAAATAATGGCTAAAAAAATGCCGGATATTGGCGATTACAAATACGGATTCCATGACAAGGACGTATCAATTTTCCGTTCAAAACGTGGTTTGACTGAAGAAATCGTCCGTGAAATTTCAAATATGAAGCAAGAGCCAGAGTGGATGCTTGAATACCGCTTAAAAGCGCTTGAAACTTTCTATACAAAACCGATGCCACAATGGGGTGGCGACCTTGGCGATTTAGATTTCGATGAGATTACGTACTACGTAAAACCATCTGAAGCTACGCAAAAATCTTGGGATGAAGTACCTGAAGAAATTAAAGCAACGTTTGATAAATTAGGTATTCCTGAAGCAGAGCAAAAATATCTTGCTGGTGTATCAGCTCAGTACGAATCTGAGGTAGTATACCACAACATGAAACAAGATCTTGAAGACCTTGGTATTGTGTTTAAAGATACTGATTCAGCTTTACGTGAAAACGAAGAGATTTTCAAAAAATATTGGGGCAAAGTAATCCCATACACTGATAACAAATTTGCTGCATTAAATTCAGCAGTTTGGTCAGGTGGTTCATTTATCTACGTGCCACCAGGTGTAAAAGTGGAAACGCCTTTACAAGCATACTTCCGTATTAACTCTGAAAACATGGGGCAATTTGAGCGTACGTTAATTATCGTTGATGAAGGCGCACACGTGCATTATGTTGAAGGATGTACTGCTCCAGTTTATACTACAAACTCTTTACACTCTGCAGTTGTAGAGATTATCGTCGAAAAAAATGCTTACTGCCGTTATACAACGATTCAAAACTGGGCAAATAATGTTTACAACTTAGTAACTAAACGTACAGTTGTTGAAGAAAACGGTACGATGGAATGGATTGACGGTAATATTGGTTCAAAATTAACGATGAAATACCCAGCTTGTATCCTAAAAGGTGAAGGCGCTCGTGGTATGACATTATCAATTGCATTAGCTGGTAAAGGACAACACCAACATGCTGGGGCAAAAATGATTCATATGGCACCGAATACATCTTCTACAATCGTTTCTAAATCGATTGCCAAACAAGGTGGTAAAGTAACCTATATGGGTCAAGTTCGTTTCGGTCCTAAAGCAAGTGGTGCACGTGCTAACATTGAATGTGACACGTTAATCATGGATAATCAATCTACTTCGGATACAATTCCATACAACGAAATCTTAAATGATAATGTTTCTTTAGAACATGAAGCGAAAGTTTCAAAAGTGTCAGAAGAGCAACTATTCTACTTAATGTCTCGTGGTATTTCTGAAGAAGAAGCAACAGAAATGATCGTAATGGGCTTTATCGAACCATTTACGAAAGAATTACCAATGGAATACGCAGTAGAAATGAACCGTCTTATCAAGTTCGAGATGGAAGGTAGTATCGGGTAAACATCCGGTAAACCTTTCTACATCAGCGTTTCTGTATGGTATGTGTAAGGTGAAATGTGTGAAATACCTACAAATCATCTACAAATTATAAAATTATATGTTTTTTATAGAGATCGAGTGCATTGCGCTCGATCTTTTTTATTTATATATAATTAATTGTTGTATAGCGATTTATGACAATACAAGTCTTATCTTTAGCTTGGAAGATGCATCCGAGAAATAGAAAGCTACATTTATGCTGTAGTAGGATAGAGGGAAAAGAACATAGCGAGGTTTATGATGAATCTGTTACCTAGGTTGAATAGACCAACAAATTAGATAAGACACTCGAGGGAAATGGATCGTAAAAGACTATAAAAATTATTATTACTATAACCGAATCCAAACAAAACTAAAAACAACCAGTAGCCGGTTCAATACCGACAACTGGTTGAGTGATGCTATTTTAATTGTTGTCCTATATACCAGGTTTAGTCCCATTTTATGCTATCGACCTTTTCTAAATTAATTACAAAACAATGGTTTGTGAACATTGTTTATGTGTTTTTTATATAAATTTTCTCCCAGAACTTGTTATACAAAAAATCTAAATATTTTAAGCGATCCTGCAGCCCTTGTTTAAGATATAATCGTATCATCGTAGGTCTGTATTTCCCTAACGCTACAAATCTAATTTATATTTAAGAGGGGCTGTCTCATCCTAATTTTATTTTATTCTAATGAAGATCATTTATAGAGGATTACTATACATCCTGCCAGTAAATGTAGCTATATATTCCCCTTTAATATACTCATGTTTTACATATTTTAAAACACCCCTCATTACGCCGTAAACTTCATGATAATACTCATAGGGTACTTCCTTAGGAATTAATGAAGGTGTAGGAAAAGTCAAAGTGATTGTTTGAATATGATCATAAACCCAAAATGGTGATACATCAGTTTGTGTTTCTTGTATCAAGGGTATAGTTGTTTCTCTTGCCTGAACAGTTGGATTAGAAAAAGGTAAAATAAATGAAGCAACACCTACCATCAATAAACCTTTATTAAAAAAGTTATTCATATATAACACTCCTTTTTTAATAATTAATTTTACCTGTGAAAGTTGCTCTCCAAGTATATTGAAGCTTTTCTACTTCTCCAGTTCTTTTTAGTTTGCCATGATACCATTTACCATCAATATACTCTTCGTAATAAATTGAATCTGGTACTGCAGCAGCAGAAGTATATTCTTTTTTTACAGTTTTAGTTATTGCAGTCCAAGGCCATCCATAAGTTGTAACCTCATCTTTATTTATTTGGTATATTTTACCGCTCGTATCACCAACCTTTTCTTTTGTATAATCTTCACTTACCTCATCTGTCGTCAATGCTTGTGGCTGAATAACAATTGAACCAAACGAAACAACCAAAATCAAAGCTACTATGAAATAAATGATTTTTTTTTGCACTTCCCTTGCCCCTTTCCTTTCATTTTTTAGAATGTTTGGTTAAAAATCGATTCTATTATATAATAAAAATGAGAATATTGCAAAAATTAAAATATTAATGTCGAAAGCTATTAAAGATTTTCAACGTGATTGGTAATCATAGAACTACAATGTATGTTTATATTAAAACAAATGTTATACGTCGTAGGAAAAGCACTTTTCTTTATGAGCATCCGACAGCTATACAAGTATTAGTAGCTATTGTTGAATCATTATAAAATGATACCGAAAACTGTGATATTATCAAATTAAGTTATCTAAAAGGGATGTATAGAAATACTTGTTATTCTAGCCCTTTTTGCCGGCTTGTTCACGAACACAGTTAATTGATGAAGTTGTATGGCAAGGGAATATGCATGTATTATATAGTAGAAAGCGGGATTAAATAGTTTTATATCCCTTCCAATTACGCTTCCTTTAGAATGAATTATCAAACGTATTCGAGCGATTTCAATTGATTTATGGGTAAAGTGTATGAAAAGTTATAGTATAGTTGCTTGTTATGTTGTATTTCTTTCTATTCAACTGTATATGATGGAAAGTTCCATAGACTAATTTTGAAAAATACATGCGACTAGAGCTATTTTAGCTTTAGTCGCTTTTTATTTGTATTTTTTGAAAACCCCTTGCTATGCGAGGGGTTCTAAAGAGCTTCTAGCTATGGACAAGAAAAAATCCCCAGCCGTACAATAAATTCAGGTCTGGTCAACCGACTTCGTACGAAAGGGGATCCAAATGGATAATAAAAGTTTAGCACACACAACATGGAATTGTAAGTATCACATCGTCTTTGCGCCAAAATATAGAAGGCAGATTATTTATGGACAAATTAAAGTAGATGTAGGTAGAATTCTTCGCCAGTTATGTGAAAGAAAAGGAGTAGAAATTATAGAAGCAACAGCCTGTCCTGATCATATTCATATGTTGGTAAGTATTCCACCAAAATTAAGTGTTTCATCGTTTGTGGGTTATTTGAAAGGGAAAAGTAGTTTAATGATATTCGACCGACATGCGAACCTGAAATACAAATATGGAAACAGGAAGTTTTGGTGTCGCGGATATTATGTAGATACAGTAGGAAGAAACAGAAAAATCATTCAGGAATATATAAAAAATCAATTACAAGAGGATATTCTTGAGGATCAAATGAGCATGAAAGAATTCATTGATCCATTTACAGGAGAAGAAATAAAAGCAAAAAAGCGAAAATGATAAAACCACTTTAGTGGTAGCGTGAAAACGGAGTGCGGTTGGCGGACCTTTCAGTGTGTCTTTAGACATGGGCCAGTACCCCAGCGTTTCACGCGTAGAGCAAACCACCAGTTAGACTGGTGGTTCTGATTTTTTGTAAGTATTTGCACTAGAAAGTGTATGCTATCATTAGGTACATAGGGAGGGAGTCTTATGATTCGAATTGGGTTAACAGGCTGGGGCGATCATCCTTCGTTATACAGTGGTGTGACTGCCTCAAAGGACAAATTATTTGATTATGCAGGTCATTTTTTAACAGTAGAAGTAGACACATCATTTTATGCTATTCCATCAGTTGATAATGTACGGAAATGGTGTGAACTAACACCGCATTCATTCCGTTTTGTGATAAAGGCTTATCAAGGAATGACCGGTCATTTACGTGGGGAAATCCCCTTTGAATCCAAAAATGATATGTTTAACGCGTTTATTGAGTGTGCCAATGAATTTAAACGTCATGGAAAATTAGCGATGGTACTCGCACAGTTTCCACCATGGTTTGATTGTCAGTCAAAAAATGTCCAATATTTATTGTATATTAGGCAACAATTAAAAGAGTTCGATGTGGCAATTGAATTTCGTAATCGCACGTGGTATGCAGACAAGCTTGTCCAGCAAACAATGGATTTCTTGCAGGAACATCAATTTATTCATACGATTTGTGATGAACCACAAGCGGGTATTGGCTCTGTTCCCTTTTACCCTGAAGTAACGGCAAATAGGGCACTTGTACGCATTCATGGTCGTAATATTCATGGTTGGCGTAATACTGGCAATATGGAAAACTGGCGCAAAGTTCGGTTTCTATATGATTATAATAAAGAAGAATTGCAACAACTCGGCCAGCATATTCAAGCTATACAGCCAAAGGTACAGGAGCTATTTGTGTTATTTAATAATAACTCAGGGTTGCATGCTGCGAAAAATGCAAAGGAGCTTCAGGAGCTATTAGCAATACGAGATGTTGGTTTAGCACCAAAACAATTAAATATATTTGAAGGAGAAATATAATGGAGTTTATTCTTTTAGTTATCATTGCACTAGCATCTGGGCTAATCGGCTCTCTTGTTGGGCTAGGTGGAGGGATTATTTTAGTACCGGCTACTTTATTTGTTGGGTTAAATCTTGGGTTGCTTCCAGATATAACACCGCAAAAGGTGGTTGGGCTATCTGTTGTGATGATGATTTTCACCGGGCTAGCATCAACATTAAGCTACATGAAATCCAAAACGGTGGATTATAAAAGTGGTTTTATATTTTTTTTAGGTAGTGTTCCAGGAACAATGGTAGGTGCATGGGTAAATAAAGGATTGGATTTACCTTCATTTAATTTATATTTTGGGGTATTGTTAATTGTTATATCGATAATTTTACTTGTACGCGATAAATTGAAACCTGTACAATGGTTTGTGAAAAATGGTACACAACACCAGTTTATCGATGCATCGGGACAAACATATGTTTACGGCTATCCGATTTGGTTTGCGTTGTTGTTCTGCTTTGCAGTTGGCTTTGCATCAGGATTATTTGGTATTGGTGGCGGCTCGATGGTTGTGCCTGCAATGATCATATTATTTTTATTTCCACCACATGTGGCAGTGGCAACATCCATGTTTATGGTGTTCTTAACATCCATTGTGAACTCGGCAAGCCATATTTATTTAGGTCATGTACCATGGCTTTATACGATTCCAGTTATTCCTGGGGCTTATATTGGAGCTAAGTTAGGAGCAGCACTCAATAAAAAAATTAAATCAGATACACTTGTCCTGGCACTTCGAATTATTTTATTATTATTAGGAATTCGTTCCATTATAGAGGGCTTATTGTAAAGAAGAGGTGGCTGGAATGCTAGAAAAAATTCATATTTTTCACACAAATGATTTGCATAGTCATTTTAAGTATTGGCCACGCATGCAAAACTATGTCAATGCGCAACGTGCTCAATATGCAGCTCTAGGGGAAACTAGCTTTTTAGTTGATGTTGGAGATCATCTAGATAGGTCAAATATTTATACAGATGCGACTATTGGTAAGGGAAATGTCCAATTATTAAACGATGCAGGTTATGATGTTGTGACAATCGGTAACAATGAAGGCATTACACTGTCTCATGATGAGTTGTTTCATCTATATGATGACGCGCAATTTGAAGTCGTAGTGGCGAACGTTAATGCCTCGAAGGGACAAAACCCAATATGGCTAAAGCCTTATGTTGTGTTAACTACAAAAAATGACACGAAAATCGCGGTTATTGCAGCGACAGCTATGTTCGAAATTTATTATAAGGAATTGCAATGGCAAATAGACGATGCACGAAGTTCCCTTATTCGATTAACCCATCAACTGCGTAAAGAAGTAGACATTGTTGTTTGTCTGTCACATTTAGGAATTACTGAAGATGAACTGCTCGCAGAGGAATGTCCTGAAATTGATGTTATCTTTGGGTCTCATACGCATCATACATTGCCAAATGGGAAGTTCATCAATGGTGTATTGCTTACTGGCGGAGGAAAATTTGGCCAATATACTGGACATCTCGTGATCGAATATGATAAAAAAACGAGAGAAATTGTTGAAAAAAAGGATACTTTAATTCATAATAAGGACTTGCCAATTGTTGAAAATGAAAATGAATTTTTGCTAACTTTAGAAGAAGAAGGCAAAAGGTTATTAGACAAGCCTGTATTTTCAACAGAAAAAATGTACAATAAAGAATGGTTCCATTACTCACAATTATCTCACTTATTTGCGCAAGCAATTATAGAAAAAAGCGGTGCAGATTGTGCGTTATTTAATGCAGGGATTTTTTTAGAGGGCCTTCCAAAAGGAACGGTAACCGCGCTTGATTTACATAAAATTTTTCCACATCCAATTAATTTATGTACAATCGAATTGTCGGTATCTGAAATAAAAGAGATTTTTCAGCAATCGAAAAATGAAGAGTGGCCCAATATGGAGCTTAAAGGATTAGGGTTTAGGGGCGTTGTTTTTGGTAAGATGCTGACGTATGGCTTTGCAATGAATGAGGAGCGTCAATTGCTCATTAATGGAAAGATTGCAGATAATGAACGTACTTATAAATTAGTAACGCTCGATTTGTTTACGTTCGGTTATTTTTATCCTAGCTTTAAATATGCAAAGAAAAAATATATTTTACCTGATTTTTTACGAAACATTATGTTAGATTATGGGCAAAGTTTCTTTAAGCGATAGATAAAATGCTTTAAGAATGGATTGGGGAAGAAGTCATGCGATTAATTTCAATCGATGTATTAAAAGAAGGAATGGTACTAGGAAGAACCATTTGGAATGAGGCAGGTCATCCACTTTTAAAGAAAGACGTTGTCATTAATGAACGTATTATTGAAAGACTTCAACAGTTGAATACGCATTATTTATATATTGATGACAAAATTTCTGAAGGCATTGAAGTCAAGGAGACAGTTCCTCCTGATGTCCGGAATAAAGCCATTTCAACTATTAAAGATTCTTTCCAATCATTGAATGGTTTAAGTACGGTGAATGCCTCTTATATACTGGATCAACAGTCGAAAGCGATTGTCACGATTGTCGATGAACTACTCTCAGCTATTACGGGTAATAATGAAATTTTAACGGTTTTAACAGATGCTTATTTATTTGATGAATATTTATATCAGCATTCTTTTCATGTGACTTTATACTCGATTGCAATAGCAAAAGAATTAGGTCATTCTGCTGAAGATCTTCGTTTAATTGGTATTGGTGCCTTATTGCATGATGTTGGAAAGCTTATGGTGCCGAAAGAGATATTAAAAAAACCAGGTCGCTTATCGCATGAGGAATTTGAGATGATGAAAATGCATACGCGTTACGGGTTTGATTTATTACGTAATTTGCATTCTATTTCCTTACTGGTTGCACATTGCGCTTTTCAACATCATGAACGCATTGATGGAAGTGGTTATCCACGTGGCTTAGTTGATTTTGAAATCCATCCATTTGCCAAAATAATTGGTGTAGCGGATGTATTCGATGCGGTGACGACAAATCGTGTATATCGTGAAAAAATGCTACCATCACAAGGGCTTGCCATTGTTGAAGCTGGCTCAGGCACTATTTATGATGCACGAATTGTGAATGCATTAAAAAGATCGGTTGTCCATTATCCGAATGGGCTGATTTTAAAATTATCAGATGGTCGCCGAGGCATTGTTTCTAAACAAAATACTTTGGATGCTGCTTTGCCATGGATTCGAATTTTTGAAGAGCGTAATGAATTACTTACAGCGACATATGAAATTAATTTAGTGGACTATCCAACTGTAAAAATTGATAGTATTGAAACTGATTATGTAGTACCAACGAGAGTCGTATAATTTGCTCCTCCTGTTCATACGTTGTAGAACAGGAGGAGATTTTTTTGTTTTTCCCTCGAAAAAGGATGAAATTGCGAACGAATCATAAAAGAGGAATGCAGCTCAATCGTTTAACCTTATTAATTGTCGCAAGTATTATTTGTATCGCATTATTTCTGTATTTTTTAAATGAGCGTCTTAAACCCACATATTTGGAATATGCAGAAGTGCAGACGAATAAAATTGCGTCGTATGTTGTTAGTAAAGCCATTAACTCACGTACTTCGAACGTATTGGACGTTAATGATATAATCGAAGATGTACCATCTGGTACGTCAGTGACCACAAAATTTAATACAGAAATTATTAATAGAGTGCGTGCAGAAACACTTGAACTTGTGAAAATGTATTTAGAACAAGCTGAGCATGGAGAATTGTCCCATTTACCGGATTTAGATAATGTTGAATATGATGTGAATAAAATTCAACAAGGAGATGGTATTGTCTTTTTCGTTCCGCTTGCACAGGCGGCAGATATTCCTTTACTCGGTAATTTAGGGCCTAAAATACCCATACGTTTTCATGTAATTGGCAATGTCCATAGTAATGTTACAGCGGATATTAGAGAATTTGGTATTAATAGTGCGTATGTCGAAGTTGGCATTCATATAGAAGTGAATGTCCAAATAATTGTGCCATTTGCTAGTAAGTCAACGACGGTATCACAGGATATTCCTGTAGCAATGGGGTTAACGAGAGGACCAGTACCAAACATTTATACGAATGGCACAGATGCGGTACAGCCATCTATAGAAGTGCCGGTGCCATATCAATAGAAATGTTAGGTTGAGAGTAAATGTTAGTTGTTGCAGTTCGTGTAATATGATACATTGACAACAGTGATGGTAGATCATATTCAACAAAAGATTACTTTGATAGGGGCGAAATTGTATGACATCCTGTAAACCTACTAGCAATGAAAAAGAAGAACATGTAAGAAAACCTGATTGGCTTAAAATTAAACTAAACACGAACGATGAATATAAGGGTCTTAAAAAGCTAATGCGTGAAAAAAATCTTCATACAGTATGCGAAGAAGCACGTTGTCCAAATATTCATGAATGCTGGGGTGAGCGTCGAACAGCGACAATGATGATCTTGGGTTCAGTTTGTACGCGTGCATGTCGTTTCTGTGCTGTAAAAACGGGTTTACCAAATGAGTTAGACCTTGCAGAACCAGAACGTGTGGCAGATTCAGTAGCAATTATGAACTTAAAACATGTTGTTATTACAATGGTGGCTCGTGATGATTTAAAGGATGGCGGTGCAGAAGTATTAGCGGAAACTGTGCGCGCTATTCGTCGTAAAAGCCCTTTAACATCAGTAGAAGTATTGCCTTCAGACCTTGGAGGTATTAAGGAAAATCTTCAACTTCTAATGGATGCAAGACCAGATATTTTAAATCATAATATTGAAACAGTACGTCGTTTAACGCCAAGAGTACGTGCGCGTGCAAAATACGAACGTTCTTTAGAATTTCTCCGTTTAGCAAAAGAGATGCAACCAGACATTCCAACAAAATCATCTTTAATGATTGGTTTAGGTGAAACGCATGAAGAAATTTTAGAAGTAATGGATGATTTACGTGCGAATAACGTGGATATTATGACAATTGGTCAATATTTACAACCGACTAAAAAACATTTACCTGTAAAAAAATATTATTCTCCGATTGAATTCGGTAAACTTCGCAAAATTGCAATGGAAAAAGGTTTCAAACATTGTGAAGCAGGCCCACTTGTACGCAGTAGTTACCATGCAGACGAGCAAGTGAATGCCGCAACAAAAGAGCGTCAATTACAAGCCGAAGTGTAATGTAATTTAGTAGACCTAGAAAGGTGGTGTCACTTTGATCATTATTGAAGGATATGAATACGAAGTTGTTGAAGATTACCGTGAAGCTTTTCAGGAAGAAGTCTTTAAGGAGCGGTACTCAGATATTTTAGTCAAGTATGATTATATTGTAGGCGACTGGGGTTATAATCAATTGCGGTTAAAAGGTTTTTTTGACGATAAAAATCAAAAATCTACCTTTGATACAAAAATCAGTACGCTGCAAGATTACTTATATGAGTATTGTAACTTTGGCTGTGCTTACTTTGTTTTGCATAAACGCGGTAAAGCTATTATGCAGCCTGATGTTGTAATAAATGAAGCTACCGAAGTGACAAAACCAAATGACAATGAACAGATAGCAGAATAGCTAATAACAACCTGATGCCAAATGTGCATCAGGTTTTTTTATGCGATGACGGCCGTTGAACAATGAACAGCCAAGTATAGTGTGTGTAATTTGGATATAATAGTACAAAAGATTAGTGCTTTAGCATTTATTGATTCTTATTAAAGGTGTGATTTTTATAAAAAGAGCAGTCTTTTTAGATCGAGATGGGGTTATTAACGAAGTGTTGACGAAAAGAGTTAAATTTGTGAATAAGCCGCAGCAACTTTTTTTCCTACCTCATGTGCCAGAGGCGATAAAAAAATTAAACGACTTTTTTGATTTTGTCTTTGTTGTAACCAATCAAGGTGGCGTAGGCTTAGGATTTATGAAAGAAGGACAGCTCAAAAAAATACACATGCATATGACAAATGAATTAAAGACACAAGGTGCTATCATTCATGAAGTCGTGTATTGCCCTCATAAACCAAAAGCTGGTTGTGATTGTCGGAAACCAAATAGCAAGTTAATTGTAGATCTTGCTGAAAAATACAATGTGGATTTATCAAAATCTTATATGGTGGGGGATACAGATACAGACATTATTGCAGGAAAAAGAGCTGGTACAAAAGGCGTTTTTTTAGGTAAATATGATCCACTTGCGGATGCCGTATTCCCAGATTTAATAAGTGCTGTTGACTGGATAATTGAGGATGCATATTAGTTTTTTTGTTTAAGTATAAATCATTTAAAAAAGGAAAGTTTATAAAGTGGAGGTGATAATTTTGGCTAACGAAAAGCAAAAGCAAAAGAAAAAGCAATTAGACCGTGAAGAGTACGGATATGGCTTTGATATTAGTGTAGATGATTTAGCTGTTATTGGGCAAAATAAACAAGCGAAAAAACAAAATGATAATGAAAACAAAAACAAACCACATAATAAAGATAACCCTTCCACTTTAAATAAATAATGATACATCAGGGGTTCTATTTAGTGTAATATTCGATAGACATGATGGGATTTTGACAAAAAAATTTCGCTATATGCCAAAGGGTCTATTGCAGTCCCAAGCAAATGGATTAGCGAAATTTTTTTATTTAAATCTTTAAACCGTATTAGTTTAGTAATTCCCGTAAGTATTCACGCAGTTCCACTGTCTCTTCTTCCGAACGGTTGTATACGTGTTCAAGGTAGCCAGGTTCTTCTACGTCGTCTGGTCCTATAATCGCAAAACGGCCAAATTGGATATCCATCACAAGTACTTTGCCAAAGAAGCGGCTAGATTGTAAAATGGCTAAATCGTAGCGTAGTTTTTGTCCTGCAAAACTAACAAAGCGTGTTTTTGTATCTTCTACATCATCATATAAGAAAAAACGTTCCATCTTTTAATCTCCTTCCAGTCCTATAGATATGGTACTATAGAAGAGAAAAGACTATCAACTTTAAATGATTTGAATGGGGGCTTTCCTTGTGTATTTTGTAGATCGAAATAAAATCACAACAAACTTACAGTACTTAGATAAACTATTAGCTATTTTGGAGACAGAGGATAACTGGCTACAAAATGATATGAAGAAATTAGCGCTCGAACGTATTGGGCATAATGTGATGGAATCAATGATGGATGTAGGTAACTTAATGATTGACGGTTTCATCATGCGTGATCCAGGTAGCTATGAGGATATTATTGATATATTAATCGATGAAAAAGTCGTATCAACTGATATGGAAGCATCGTTAAAAGCTGTTGTAGGCTTACGTAAAATGCTCGTTCGTGAATTCGCATCTGTAGATATAGCAGAAGTTGTGACGGTTTTAACAGCCAGCTTACCGGCTTTAAAGCAGTTTGCACCAGCAGTGAATAACTACTTAACAAATGAGCTAGGTCCCGTATCAGCATTTTTACCTGAGGATCATCAATGAAAACCTATAAGGCTTATTGCTTTGATTTAGATGGCACTGTCTACCGCGGAAAGGAAGGTATTCCTTCTGCGGTTGCTTTTATACAGCAATTACAGCAGCAAGGAATTGAGCCGTTTTACGTAACAAACAATTCCTCTAAAACGAGAGAGCAGTTACAAGAAGCTTTACACGCAGTTGGCGTAGAAGCACCACTTCATCATATTTATTCAAGTGCTTTAGTAACAGCAAAGTATGTAGCTATGAATTTCCCAGACAAAAGAGTAGCAATGATTGGCGCTGATGGGATTCGATTGGCGTTGTTAAATGAAGGAATTGAACCTGTAGACAATGAGCCAGATGTATTTGTTATGGGCATCGATCGCACATTAGATTATATGGCACTGGCAAAGGCTACAATTGCTGTACAAAATGGTGCTGCCTTTATTGCAACTAATCAAGATATTAAATTTCCAACAGAATATGGATTTTTACCTGGAAATGGCTCATTTGCGCGCCTAGTAGGAGAGGTTGCTGGGGTTGAACCAATCTACATCGGGAAGCCGTCTGCTGCAATGCTCGACATCATTGCGTTAGAGCATTGTTTTACAAAAGATGAGATGGTTATGATTGGTGATAACTACGATACGGACATTATGTGTGGTATTCATTTTGGCTGTGATACCATTCATGTCAATACAGGTGTAACACCAACAAGCGAAGTTTTAACAAAAGAACAGCAACCTACTTATTTAGTGGAAACGCTGGTTTAAAATTTTGCTCGAGGTATAAATTAACAAAGGATGTTATGCCGATTTTGGTATAACATCCTTTTCATATGTGTAACTTTATTTTGTTAGGACTCAAACTTTTTTTAAAATATATTGATGGTATCCATGTTGTCTACAATTACCATAATGGATTTTCATCAATAAATTGATATATAGCTTTTGTGAGCTCCTCTGGTGAAGCAGCTTCTACTAATTCACCATTGACAATCGCGTAAAAAGATTCAGAACACTTTGTACAGTAGCTAAGGCAGCCATATTCCAAAACATCGATATTTGGATCGCGTTCGAGTATTTCATAAGTTTTTTGTGAGCCATTTGCTAAATTACTTACACAAAATTCAACCATTGGATTCATATGTTCACCTCACCCTTGATATGCTACTAGCTTTTGAAACGTTCGTCAATGATTTAAATTGATTGAGTTAAAGTCGTTCCAGTTTATATGAATGCTGACTAACCGTTTATTTGTAGTGGGGATGCAAATTATTGCAAGATACTTTTGGATGTCACCAATTTTAAGTTAAACTTTTCGAGTCGGCTTATTTATTACGGGGCACAAATTCTGCCGAAATGTAATTGACTTTGGCATAATTGTTGTGTGAAAATGCAAAGAAGTAATCGATATTGTGAAATCTTTCACAAAAATGCAATCTTATATTGTGAAACTTCTCACAATCGGTTATACTCATTTGTGGATACTTTGTGAACAATTATAATTAGATACATTAAAGGAGACTATTATGGGGAAATTAGTACTTTTAGGTGGCGGCTACGGCAATATGCGTGTCATGCTTCGACTTTTACCAAACAACTTACCTTTGGACACGGAAATCGTGTTAGTAGATAGAGCGCCTTTCCATAGTTTAAAAACAGAATTTTATGCATTAGCAGCAGGGACTTCAACAGATAAAGAAATTCGTGTAAGTTTCCCAGAGCACGAGCGTTTAACGGCTGTGTATGGTGAAGCCGTTGGGATTAACCGTGCTGAAAAAGTAGTCATTCTAGAGGATGGGCAACGTATTGAATATGATGATTTAGTTATTGGTCTAGGCTGTGAGGACAAATACCATGGTGTACCAGGTGCAGAAGAGTACACATACAGCATTCAGACGATGGCAAAATCACGTGCAACATTCCAAGCGTTATGTGGTTTACCAGCAGGCTCAACTGTCGGCATTGTTGGTGCTGGTTTAAGCGGTATTGAGTTGGCGAGTGAGCTACGAGAAAGCCGTGCTGATTTAAAAGTAAAATTGTTTGACCGAGGTTCACGTATTTTAAAAGACTTCCCAGAGAAGCTTAGTAAATATGTGAAAGATTGGTTTACGAAACATAATGTAGATGTTATTGCAAATTCTAATATTACAAAAGTAGAACCAGGGAAAATTTTTAACCATGAAGAGGAAATACCACTAGATGCAGTAGTTTGGACTGCAGGTGTGCAGCCTGTTAAACTTGTGCGTGAAATGGATGTTGAAAAAGATCGTCAAGGTCGTCCGATTGTCACGCAATACTTTAATGTGTTGGATGATGAGCACGTCTATGTTGTTGGTGACTGCGCTTCTTCTGACTTTTCTCCTAGTGCACAATTAGCGGAGGAGCAGGCGGAGCATATCGTAAAAGTATTACGTATGCGTTGGAAAGGTGAGCGTTTACCAGAAAAAATGCCTGATATTAAACTAAAAGGTTTCATGGGATCATTAGGTAAAAAACAAGGCTTTGCTTACTTAGCAGATACAACTGTTACTGGTCGTATTGCACGTTTAATGAAATCTGGATTACTATGGATGTACAAATATCAAAATGATTAATGCGTTGCTCATATTCTTTTGAGCATACTAGTAAATAATAAAAGGGATTGCTCAAAGGTAAACTTGTGAACAATCCCTTTCATGTATTATTAAACGGTTTCGTCTGGTGTAAAGCCAAGATTTTCAAGTGCATTAAAGACCGGCTTTAATTGGACATACCCTTCTCCTACTACTTCATCATTGATGAGCACGAGTGGATAGAAAAATTCATCTTCTTGAATACGTCTAGCATAATCTAAATCACGTTCATTCTCAATTGGACCTTCAATATCGACATAACGAATAGCATAAGCTTGGTCTGGATATTTACGATCAATAGCGGCTTGCAACCACTCATATGTATCCTTAGAAGATGGTGCATTGACACAGCTAGCACAGATGACCGCAGTGCCATAAATTTCGATAATTGGTTTTGTTTGATCCATAGTATTTATTCTCCCTTGTGATTCTATATTGGATTTTTTCTGTTGCTAACATTATAATCATTATAAGGAAAGGAGTCGAGACAAATGGCAGAAGCAACAATTAACGACCAAGTTCAAGAAGTATTAGATAAATTACGTCCATTCTTATTACGTGACGGTGGAGACTGTGAATTAGTAGATGTAGAAGATGGCGTTGTAAAATTACGTTTATTAGGTGCATGTGGTAGTTGCCCTAGTTCTACGATTACATTAAAAGCAGGTATTGAACGTGCTTTATTAGAAGAAGTACCAGGGATTATTGAAGTAGAACAAGTTTTCTAACATTTACGTACAAAAAGTTCTAGCTAATTTTGGCTAGAACTTTTTTAATTTACGCTTGTCGAGATTTTTCTTTTTCTTCGCGAATCAGTGTCCATTGTTCCTTTGCCATATCGATAATTTTTGCTTCGCCACCAATACTTTGTTTCTCAATAACCTTAGAAAAGAAGCGTGTCGCATTTTCGATATCACCGATACGTCGTGATAGCTCGGCAATCATATACATAATGCGTACATCAGACATTTGAGTTGCGCTGTAATCCTCATTTGAATAGGAATCCATATAAAGATCTCGGGACATTTTCATAAAACGCTGCTCTTGACCTTCATTTTTTAATGAACGATATAACCACGCAAGACGTAAAGTTAGACCAGCAGTAGCAACGAATTTTTCTTTTTTAATCGTAGCGCATAAAAATGCTAATTTATAGGCTTGAATTGCTTGGAAGACCGTACGTTCACCTTTAAAATCATGGTGAACCCATTTTTCTGTAATTTGTGTCTTTATCTCATCTTGTACGCCAGGCGCAAAATATTTTGTAAAGTCCTCTGTAAAGGAGAAGCCACAATGCTCACAAACAAAAACATTGTAGTAAAGAGCATTGACATCGTCAGCATAAATCGGCTGAAAATCGGTTTCCGTATGATCCACTTTTATGAATTTAGAGCGTACTTTTAATGTTGGAAATTCTTTTTTACAATTAAGACATTGAATTTTTTTTTCATAATACGGTGAAATCTCCATAATATATACCTCTTTCATCGATGTAATTATAACTATTATACCAATAGATGCATTTAACACATGAATAAAAAATACTAATTAAGTGAAAATATCGGGAATTTTGCTAATAATCTACTTCAAGCTGAATGTTTGTCATACAATAGTCAAAATTGATATGATAAGTAAGAAGGAAGGTGATTGGGATGACAAGTTTAAAACAAGTAATAGACGTGACTGAAGCGGCTGCATTTCATATTAATGAAATGATGGAGCATAATGAGGAGCAAGGTTCTTTTTTACGCGTAGCTGTTAATGGTGGCGGATGTAGTGGTCTATCGTATGGCATGCATTTCGATAAAGAGAAAAAAGAAGACGATTTTGAAGATGTACAACATGGTTTAACGATTCTTGTTTCCCGCGAAGATGCGCCTATTTTAATGGGAACAAAAATTGACTATAAACAATCGTTAATGGGTGGTGGCTTCACCATCGACAACCCAAATGCCATCGCATCTTGCGGCTGCGGCACAAGCTTTAAAGCAGCAAAACGTGAAGGTACGCCTGAAGTTTGTGAATAATTAAACGTGATATAAATGTTGAAGAAGGGTTGTATAAGTCTATACATTCCCGATTATAAGTAAACACAACCCTAAATTAGCGTCATTAGGGCTGTGAATACCAAGCCTTTTTGATTTGTCTGTTGCGGAAAGCATCACAAATTGAGGAGGCTTTTTTGTATGGTTTAAAAAGAGTAAACAAACACAATGTAGAAAGAATATCCAAAAACTTTGAACAATCAATTGACCTTATGGATTCTGCTAAAAATGCAGAGGGGCTTCCTATTCTTATTATAGTAACTGCGTAAGAGTGTTCCTTCTTAATAACAGGAACCCAATCTTATTTTTCTTTTATAAAAAAGAAACCTGTTCCATTTTCTTGTGGTATAAATCCTTCTTCAATGGACATTTTTTCTATAGTGTTTTGTTCATGTGCTGTAATTACAGCTGTAACATCCTTTTTTTCAGTTGGCTCCCCTTTAATAAAAAAGAAACCTGTTCCATTTTCTTGCGGTACAAATCCTTCTTTAGCGGACATATTTTCTACCATTTTTTGTTCTTCTTTTGTTATAACCGTAGTAATATCTGTTTGTTCTTTAGCTGATCCTATATTGTCTTTTGCAAAACCAATTGTCAATGCTAAAACGCCTGTTAAACCAATAGTGAAGACTAATTTTCCTTTCATATAAAAACCTCCATTTGAATGTAGTTTGAACCAATAACATATTTCTTTATCATGTTTCCTTACACAATTTTATAAAGCAACTTAGAACTTCTCCGTTAGAGTTTCTCAATTTTTATTGTTATATTTTCTTCGCTAATTGTGATGTTTTCTGTTTCAGATACTTTCTTTATAGAATCTTTAATTATTTGTTTAATCATCTTATCATCAACTTTTGTATTCTTTGGAAAGCTTATTGATATATCAATAATTCCTTTAACGGGACTACCACTTACCATTATTCCTTCTATTGACTCACTATCCAATTCCGTTTGTTCTGTAATAGATGCCATTATTTCTGTTTTAAATTCTGAAATTAAATTTAATTCTTTTGATTCTGACATTACATTTGCATCATTTTCCTTGTTTTCCGTAATATCTATAATTTCCTCTTTATTGCAGCCAACTAACAAAATTGAACTAAAAACAATTCCTGAAAGCATAGCTTTTTTTAACACTTATACTCCTCCTTTATAAATAAATTACATATTTTGAAAAAATATCAATACTAAGTTTAACGATATATATTGGCGAAAGTTTCAATTTAAACATAATATCTTACCTTATTGAATTGATAAAAATGAGTAAAGATATAAACATAGAATGACTAAGGTATTTTCTAGAACGCCTTGATGTTCATTTAAAAAGTATATCGAGGTTGTGCACAGTCGAATCGAAGCAATGAAAGCGGATTGCATTTCTTGTTTATTCATTTATATTTAGCTTTAAAAATAGGTAAAATTTATTATGGAAACATATACAGTCAATAGTAAAAATGGTAGAATAGTGAAGATTAAAAGGAGGTCATTTGATTGAATATACTTAAGAAATGGTTTGTTGCAGCCTTTGTACTCATCATGTTATTTACTTTTCAGCACCAAGTAGCCGAAGCAGCAGACTACCGAACAGTGAAAGTTGTGAGTGGCTCCAGCTTAATTGTTAGAGAGTCGCCGAGTGATACAGCCAATTCGGTTGGTAATCTAGATAAGAACCAATTTGTAATAGAGTTTTCTACTTCTAATGGTTGGTCTCACATTCAAGCTGGTGATGTTAAGGGCTACGTTAATACTTCATTTTTAAGCGTTCCACCTTCAACAATAAAAATTGCAAATTCTAAAAGTGGTCTTGTTGTAAAATCTACGCCATCACTATCGGCAGCCACATTAGCGACATTGAAGTACAATATGGTCGTTGAAGATTATGGTTCAGTAGGGAATGGATGGTCCTATGTGCAATATGGTAATGTGATAGGCTATGTTAAATCCGATTTTATGGGAAAGACTAAAACATCGACTAAGTATGTAAATACAAGTAGTGGGGTTGTTGTTCGCAATATTGCCAGTCAATCTGGAGCTTCAGTAGGTTCATTAAGCAATGGTACACAAGTAACGGTACATTCTACATTAGTAGGGTGGTCTTATGTAACTGCTGGGAATGTTAAAGGGTATGTAGTCGATTCATTTTTATCGACAAAGAAACCTGTTGTACCTTTCAATAATATTAACTTTAAATTGTCTATTCGTGATGTAGAGAGAAATGAAAAATCAACGTTTATTCAAAAAATTCAAGACGATAGAGAAACTTATTTAATTTATGAGACGAAAAAATATGGCTATTTTGCAGAGTTAACATACATTTTTATAGGTGGACAATTAGAGTATATTAGCTATGATTTCTATCCAGATCAAAATAGTTATCATACATGGGATGAAATGTCTGTTTTACATGATATTCTGCATAGAAAGGGTGTTGCAGAATTTGGTAATGACTATCAGTTCACATATGAAAAATATAATAGTCTATATACTACTTGGGAAAAGAGTGGTTACAAGGCATTGCTAACAGTGCACGATAACTATCTTTATACAACGGCAAAATTAATATATTATCGTAAATAAAATTCATATAATTAGTAATATAGATTAAAGCCTTTTAAGTTGGTGCTTGCAAAAGCATAATGAATTTAAAAGGCTTTTTTGTATGGTTTTAAAGAAGGTGAAAATTGCAATGGAGAATGAATATTCAGTGTTAGTAATCGGGGGTATTTATAAAAAAACCTCACATTGTTGTAATGTAAACCTCCAATAGCGATTGAGAAAGCAGAATAAAAAGACTTGTGCTGAAAAGTCGTTCAAACGCACAAGCCTTCACAAAAGTATTTCTTTGAAAAATAGACTATCCTATTAAGATGTTAAGGATACCATGAAAGTTTAGCATCACTATCTAATGGTTTATTTTTTATTTCCTCACTCAAAGTATTGAACCATTGACTTGAAATTTCTTCTGCTTTGAGATTGATATCGTCATTATCTTCCCAGATAATATGAGAAAACCAAGCTCCTGTTGCCCATTCAAATTGCAGTTCAGCAAAAGAAATTTTAGGATGGTTCACTTGAATAAATTGATCATTTACTGCTTTAGAAACGTTAGAAGCTTGAGGTAGTAACTCATTTTGAATTTTTTCTATAATAGTAGGATTTTCAAGCTCATACCACTTCAATAGATGCCCATCAATTTGGTAAAAAATATGGAAAGATGGCTGTTGACCCATATCTATTAAAATAAAGGCACGTTCTACTGTGTTGTCAGTCGCCTTCACTGCGTTTACGATAATATTTTGTGCAATTTCCTTCCAAAAGTCATTTGCCTCATCTAATGGTGACGCTAGAGTAAACGCAGACTCAAGTTCAGAAATATCAGCTTCTGCTTTATTAACCTCTTCAACTTTTTTAAAAAATCTATTAAAGAACCCCATTAATTGCCCTACTCCCGATTTTATTTATGATAAATAATTTTAGTATTGTTGCTTATTTGTTAACTAAAACATATCTATTACAAATAATAACATATAAAAGTAATAATAAATAAATGGTTATGTAAATATTTAGGGGCATAGGGTGAGCATGGTGTTGTAGATAAGTTTACTTTGATTTTGGTGAAAGGGGATATTCGTACAATAAGAAAGAAGCTGCGATATATCTTTAGATAGAGATATTTGCGGCTTCTTTATGTACAGGTAAAAGATGGTTAGCTAAGTTTCGCTACTACATAATCATAAATTTCTTCTGAAGGTTTATCGAGTGCAATGGAGAATTCCGAAAATATAATTTCTTGTAAAGAGTGCAATAATTTTTCTTCTTGATTTGGGAATTTTTTTTCGTTCGCTTCATATTCAATCTTTTTGCGTAGCAGTGTATTTAAGAGGTTAGCTTGCTTTTGTCGATCGCCGGTTTTAATAATTTCTACGTGAAATCTCATACGATGTGTGTTTTGTTCAATCCATTCCACACCAGGAGACGTGAAGGATTGTAAAATTCGAATGGCTTCTTCTTTTTGAATAACATCTCTAAGCTGTTTTTTTGCATTATCAATAGGAGTACGTATCGTTAATTTTGAATCGTTTAGTGGTTGTAAAACGTAGTAAGTTTTAGTAATGTCGCTAAAGGTTTGTTCACAAATATCTTCAACTGAACAAAGTCCATGTGATGAATAAATGACTACATCGCCAACATTATACATGTATAATCCCTCCATCAAACATTATTGTCAACTTAGTTGACTAAATTAATTGTAAACAATAAAAGAACTTTTGTCAACTTAGTTGACGATGACTTCGTTTTTTTGTATAGTAATTACGAAAATTAGGGAATGAAGGTGAACGAGTTGAAGGACGAATTGCAAAATCGAGATGTCATTGATTTGTTGAGCGAACGTCATGAAATACTTCGCCGACTTGCTGAAGAGAAATGGAATAAACATAATACAGTCCATATATCCAACTCAGAATGGCATATTTTAAGCACAATTTATAAAAACCAACCGACTATTTCAGAAGTAACAAAAGTTGTGGATTTTTCTCGCCAAGCCACTCATAAATTTATTAAAAGTTTAGCAGCTAAAGGTTTGGTGGAAGTGAGCAACGCTGAGAATAGTAAAAAGCACAAAGTAATACGGATGACGAACTTCGGTGAACTGTGCTATGAGCAAAATGAACGGAATAAAGCAGAAATTGAACAGCAATTGGTTCGTACTATCGGAGAAGAGCAAGTAGCAAAATTAAAAAACATCTTACAACTTAATTGGATGGAGTGCCAGTCACCGAAACAATTCTGAATATTTCTTTTGCGCAGGATGCGTGTGCTTGAGTTTAAAGCTTCTGACTGCAAAGATATCGTCTTTTTTCTATAATTAAAACTTCTAACTATAGAAAGCTTAACGCTATAATATGGACATAGAGGTGAATGGATATGAAAAAAGATCGAGGCAAAGTTTGGTTAGGAGTTGCTGGTTGCACTGTCAATGAGCTTGGACAATGGCTTGTTGTCAAAAAGGCTTATAGTGGTTTAAAGGGGCGCTGGTCATTACCAGCAGGTTTTGTGAATGCAGGTGAAACAGTGGATGAAGCGATTGTTCGGGAATTAAAAGAAGAAACAGGTTTAGATTGCTATGTTTCGGGCTTAATAGGCTTCCGTACAGGTGTTATTCACGGTGAAGTTAGTGATAATATGGCTATTTTTTATTGTAAGATGAAAGACGAGCGACAACAGCTTTGTATTCAAGAAAATGAATTGTTAGAGGCAAAATGGTTATATCCATGGGAATTGGCACAGGATGAAATGACATCGGTCATGTTAAAGGAAATGGTTTCTAATCAGTTTGAACAGCATCAATTAGATGCCATTGAAGGTATCAATCCAGGAGAGGTATTCGGTTACACTTCTTACCGTTTGTTTTTTAAAAAATAATGCAAGGAACAGCTAGCTACATTTACTGAAAGTTGACGATTTACTAAAATATGACGAACATGCGAAATGAAGGATATGTTCATTGAAAGCACTCTCATAATCATGTAAACTAATGAGAGGAAAACGGAGGTTATACATACATGGGTGGTTCAGTTTCATTAGTACAGTTAATCATTTCAATTGTGTTATTTTTCGTCATGTTTTTTGGTATCGGATTCTTATTGAATATGTTACTGCGAATGACATGGTTAATGGCAATTGTATATCCAATTGTTGTTGTTTTTATTGTCGATGAAGTAAGCTTTTTAGATTATATTTTTAAACCTGGTTCAGCTTTCCCTGCGCTGTTGGAGAAATTGCAAGCACTTCAAACAGTAGATATTGCTATTTTATCTGGCGGCTTTGCAGGAGCGATTGTAGCAGGAATTGTAATGATTTATTTACGTAAAAGTGGATATCGAATGTTTTAGTCTTAACAAGAGACAATGTAATTATGAAAGGAGCTGGTTCGAGGATGTGAACCAACTCTTTTTTTATTGAATAAATTGATAGGCTATGATGGCGATAAAAATGCCAGTCAATGCTCCGAAAAATACCTCACTTCGCTTATGCCCAAGCAAGGTTTTTAATTCTTCCATTTTTTCTTGCCCATCCATTTGTGGCCAATCCTTTATATCACGTAACAATGTTTGAAAATCCTTGCGCAACTGATTTAAGACTACAGCATGTTGCCCTGCCTGGTATCGAACACCACTTGCATCATACATGACAATAAAAGAAAACATAGCCGCTATGGCAAAAATGGGAGAATCTAAGCCTGTTTCATAAGCGATGGACGTTGTTAACCCTGTAACAGAAGCGGAGTGTGAGCTAGGCATTCCTCCAGTGGATGTGAACAGTCCCCATTTTAATTGTTTGGTCATTAAAAAATGAATGGGGATTTTTACAAACTGTGCAAAAAGAACGGAAAAGAGGGCGACGAGTAGAGGAGTATTTTGAAGTATCGACATATTCATCACAACCTTCACTTGTAATTGCCTTTATTATAACATTCATTATTTTCTAAAAGAAGAAATAGCTAAATATTACGTGCATTTCTGAAAGTTAGGTATAATAGAAATATTGAATGGAGGAATATTTATGCATATTGTTAAAGAAGCAAAAACATTTGAAACGATTTCTACAGAAGTATTAGTGGTGGGGGTCACAAAACATCGTGAACAAATGCAAGATTGGGCAAGTTTTTCGACTTTTTACGGAGAATCTCTGAATGGGTGGCTTAGTGCAGGTGATGTTTCGACTGAACTAAAAGCCATTACGAAATTGCCATTTATGAAGGAGCATGCCCATCTAAAACGAATTTTGTTTGTTGGCTTAGATGAACGTAAAAACTTAACGGAAGGTGATTTACGTGCAGCCTTTGGTTTAGTCGGCAAAGAGCTAAATGCTTTAAAAGTGAAAGAGTATTCGATTTGGCTAGAGTCATTTACAACAGAAACAATAACGGTAGATGATGTTGCATTTTTAGCAGGTGAGGGCACAACGCTAGGTTATTATACAATTCCGCACTATAAAACAACTTCAAATGAAGTAGATAAGCGCATGGAAGCTGTACATTTCGTGACTACTGCTGAAGATTTAGATAATGTTGTAGCGAGCTTCGAGGTCGGAATTATTTATGCAGATGCCGTAAATGAAGCACGTAGCTTAATTAATCTTCCACCAAATTTATTAACAGCGACAGACTTAGCAAATTATGCACAGTCCCTTGCGATGGACTATGATTTTGAAGTGGAAATTTTAGATAAAGCCCAACTAGAGGAACTGGGAATGGGTGGTATTTTAAGTGTAAATCAAGGCTCATATGAGGAACCTCGCCTTATCACTTTAAAGTATAAAGCAACAGAAGATTTCACTGATCCGATTGGGCTTGTTGGTAAAGGTGTAACGTATGATACAGGGGGCTATTCTCTAAAACCTAAAGATTCAATGGTTGGAATGAAGGGTGATATGGGTGGTGCAGCAGCTGTGCTTGGCGCTATGAAAATTATTGGTGAATTACGCCCTAATAAAAACGTTGTAGCCGTTATTGGTTCTACGGACAATATGGTTTCGGATACAGCCTTTAAACCTGATGATGTGATTACAACGTATAGCGGTAAAACGGTTGAAATTTTAAACACTGATGCTGAAGGTCGTTTAGTACTGGCAGATGCTACTACATATGCTAAACAACAAGGTGCAACTGCGCTAATCGACGTTGCCACTTTAACTGGTGGTGTTATTACAGCTCTTGGTTTAGATAAAACGGGTGCGCTTTCTAATAACGATGCATTCTATGCGAGTTTTATGGAGGCAGCACAAGAGACAGATGAGTTTGTATGGCGTATGCCGTTAACAGAAAGTGATAAAAAGCGAATTCGGAAATCAGATATTGCCGATTTAAACAACTCTCCTGGTCGCGATGGCCATATGATTTTCGGAGGTGGCTTCGTAGGTGAGTTTGTTGGGGATTTACCATGGATTCATTTAGATATTGCAGGTACATCGGATGCAGTCTCTGCACATGATTTAGGACCAAAAGGCGGTACAGGTGTCATGGTGCGAACATTAGCAAACTTTGTGCAACGTTTAGGTGAAGAGAAATAGAGTAGGCAAAGGACTTGCGGTATATGTACCTCCCTTCATACGATAGAGAAAAAGGGAGGTAGCATATGCGGAATTTCGGAGGATATCCAGGAGGCTTCGGTGGCTTCTTTTGGCCAATTGGTGCACCATTTTTTGGAGGATTTTTAGGCGGTCTACTTGGATCACAATTTAACCAATATCCAAACTATCCTAATTATCCAAATTATCGTCCATACCCACCAGGTCCATTTTACCCGCCAGGTAGACCATACCCGAGGTATCGTAGACCATATTAATGTGAATTAAACGAGTGCCAGAAGTTTAACAATGGGCTCATTAAAAAGTAAAAAAGGTGAGGCTGGGACAAAGGAGAAAAGGTGTTAGATTGATGGCAATCAATCTAACACCTTTTTTGCTGCGCCGTTGTTGTCCGCTTCGGCGCGGTGCTTTTCACTCAGCACAGTAAGCCGTAACCCTCCCTAACGCGAGGAATGCCAGCGTCTTACGTTGTGTGCGTTCTGAGCAGGAGTCACCCCTTCCTACCAACAACTAGTGAACCCTTCTAAATTTTTATTTATTGCAAAAGTAAAAATAGCTAAGTTCTCCGTATAGCAAAAATTTATGAACACCTTTCCTCAATTTTTTAAGTTATGTCCAGTCTCATTTTTTTCGTATTGTAAATTTAAAATGATTGGTTTCGTCGTTTAACTTTTAAAATGAATAAAACAACTGTTGACAGAATATACTAAATTATTTATTATTCTTATTATATTACTAAGAATTAAAAATAAAAGCTGACTAGCAAACTAGAGGCTCTTATTATCCAAAGGCAGGACTGTGTCTATGGATAGTATGAGTCTCTTTTTTTATCGAATGAAAGGAGTGCAACGACATGGGGAAAGTGTTCATAGTAGGAGCGGGTCCTGGAGATGTTGATTTGATTACCGTGCGTGGATTGCGCTGCATTGAACAAGCGGATGTCATTTTATATGACAGACTGGTCAATAAGGATTTATTAGCCTATGCGAAAAAGGGTGCCAAGTTAATATTTTGCGGTAAGTTACCAAATCGGCATGCCATGATTCAAGATCATATTAATCATTCGCTTGTAAGCTATGCACAACAAGGTTTTATTGTCACAAGGTTAAAAGGAGGTGACCCTTTCGTTTTTGGTAGAGGTGCGGAGGAAGCTGAAGTACTTGCACAACACCATATACCATTTGAGGTCGTACCTGGTATTACATCTGGTATAGCTGCACCCGCCTATGCGGGAATTCCTGTTACACATCGAGATTTGAGTTCAAGCTTTGCAATGGTCACAGGGCATATGCGAGAAGGAAAAGATGATGGTATTCAATGGGAAAGTCTTGCTAAAGGAATCGATACCCTTGCGATTTATATGGGCGTTGGCAATTTGCCTTATATTCAACAGCAGTTACTGCAATATGGACGTGATGCGCAAACGCCTGTCGCACTTATTCATTGGGGAACGTGTGCACAACAAAAAACGGTGCTAGGTACATTGGCAACTATTGTGGATGTCGTACAACAAGAAGAAATTCAAAATCCGAGCATGATTGTAATTGGTAAGGTGGTGACATTAAGGGAAAAAATCCAATGGTTTGAGGAAGTTTGTCCACAAATGCCTTTTAAAGAGATGTCAGTATAAGGAAGTGTTTTGATGCAAGCGATTTTATATGTAGCACATGGCAGTCGTGTGAAAGCTGGTGTAGAGCAAGCAGTTGCATTTCTACAACGTGTGCAACAGGACATTGCATTACCAATACAAGAAATTTGTTTTTTGGAACTAGCCGAGCCGACGATTGCACAAGGTATAGAAAACTGCTTCCGCCAAGGAGCAACGGACATTGCGATTATGCCAATTTTGTTGTTAGCCGCTCAGCATGCCAAGCATGATATTCCCAAGGAAATTGACAAAGCAAGAAAGCAATATCCAACAGTACATTTTACATACGGTGAACCACTCGGCGTACATGAACTATTAATTGATACACTTCAAAAACGAATTTTAGAAACACAGCTCCATTTTAACAATGCAAGTGTATTACTGATTGGACGTGGCAGTAGTGATCCAGCAGTAAGAGAGGATTTAACAAAAATCGCATTAAGATTACGCGATAAATATGGTTATGGAAAGGTCGATACGTGCTTTTTATACGGAGCGGGTCCTAATTTGGAGGAATGGTTAGCACAAAGAAAACAAGACAATGAGCAGGTATTTATTGTGCCGTATTTATTGTTTACAGGCATTTTACGTCAAAGTATAGCCAAACGTTTACAAGGATATGAGGTAAATAACATGATTTTATGTAATAGCTTGGGCTATGACGATAATGTAAGAAAAGTATTAGTGGAACGTATTATGGACTTAATAAAACGAAATTATTTGGAGGAAGGGTGTTTTTCGTAATGGTAGATAAAAGAAAAGAAAATATAAATCTAGCATTAGATAATGTCCGACAAATTTTAAATACAGTTAACCATGGCTCGATTACATTAACTGTTCAAAACTTTTACGTTGTACAAATTGAAAAGAAAGAAAAAATACGTCTTAGATAATTTAATAATGATACGTGAGGTGGCTTAGTTGAAACTGCAAGTAATTAACAGTCCTTTTAATGAGGAACAGGTGAAGCTATTAAATGAACTTCTACCTAAATTAACTAGAGAACAAAAAATATGGTTGAATGGTTACTTAAGTGCTCCACTAACAACAGTAGATACCGTTGTAGAAGAAGCAGTATTGTCGGTAGTACCCGAGACGAAAACGGTGACGCTATTATATGGCTCACAAACTGGAAATAGCCAAGGACTCGCTGAAAAATTTGCAGCTGCGTTAAAAGCAAATGATATTGAGGTGACTGTCACATCTTTAGCAAAGTTTAAGCCAAATAATTTGAAGAAAATAACGAATCTTTTGCTCGTAGTGAGTACGCATGGTGAAGGGGAACCACCCGACCAAGCAATTCAATTCTATGAATTTTTGCACAGTAAGCGTGCGCCTAAATTAGAACATCTGCACTTTTCTGTCTTGGCATTAGGAGATAGCTCATATGAATTCTTCTGTAAAACTGGGCAGGATTTTGACGCACAATTTGAAAAGTTAGGCGCGAAACGTATCGTTCCACGTAGAGACTGTGATGTTGATTACGATGAACCAGCAGCCGAATGGTTTACAGCTGTTCAACAGGCATTATTACAGCAAAGCGATACAGCGATTGTCTCGCATGCAACGCCATTATTAGAAGAAGAAGCTACATATTCTCGCAAACATCCGTATTATGCCGAAGTACTGGAAAATATCAATTTAAATGGGCGTGGCTCGAATAAGGAAACACGTCATATTGAGTTGTCCATTGAAGGTGCAAATTTACATTTTGAGCCTGGAGATAGCATTGGTATTTTGCCAGAAAATGATGAATCTTTAGTAGATGCATTAATCACAGCCTTACAGTTTCATCCCCAAACAGAAGTAACGGTGTTTGAGGAATCTATGCAATTAAAAGAGGCGCTCCAAAAAAAATTAGAAATTACAGTGTTGTCGAAGCCTCTTTTACAAAAAATAAGTGCTTTTACGGTGCATAAAGCATTGGCAGAGCTATGTGAAAGTGCTACAGCATGGAAGGATTACGCAAGAGGAAGAGATTTACTTGATGTCGTTGAAGATTTTGCTCCTTTTACTTGGGATGCACAACAGTTTGTAGCCCTTCTTCGTAAAATTCCAGCGAGATTGTATTCCATTGCTAGTAGCCAATTGGCCAATAGTGATGAAGTCCATTTAACAATTGCTAAAGTGAGTTATGAAACGAATGGTCGAAAGCGTTTGGGCGTGTGTTCGGGCAGTATTGCAGAGCGAATTCAAGTGGGCGATACATTACCGATTTATGTCCATAAAAATCCAAACTTTAGATTGCCAGAACAAGCAGATACACCAATTATTATGATTGGTGCGGGCACAGGTGTTGCGCCGTATCGTGCTTTTTTAGAGCAGCGAGAGGAATTAGGAATAACAGGGGATTCTTGGCTGATTTTTGGCGATCAACATTTTGTCACCGATTTCCTTTATCAAACAGATTGGCAGCGTTGGCTTGCTTCAGGCACATTAGCTCAAATGGATGTTGCTTTCTCACGTGATACAGATAAAAAAGTATACGTCCAACATAAAATTCACGAAAAGGCACAAGTATTTTATGAATGGCTTGAGCAAGGGGCTGTTATTTACGTTTGTGGTGATGAAAAATCGATGGCTGCTGATGTTGATCAAACAATCTGTCGCATTATTGAGCAGCAAGGGCATAAAACGCCTGAGGAAGCGAAAGCGTATATCAATGATTTGAAACAGCAGAAGCGCTACCAACGTGATGTTTATTAGTAAAGGAGCGAGATAAATGACTGGAAAAATTATTTTACCCCCACAACCTGGAACACCAAGCGATGTTGAGCGTATTAAAAGCGATAGTAATTACTTGCGTGGAACATTAGAAAGAACAATGAACGAACCTTTAAGTTCAGGTATTCCTGAAGATGATAATCGCTTAATGAAATTTCATGGCAGTTATTTACAGGATGATCGAGATTTAAGAAATGAACGGCAACGTCAAAAATTAGAGCCCGCGTATCAGTTTATGGTGCGTGTACGTACACCTGGTGGTGCGGCAACACCTGCACAGTGGCTTGTTATGGATGAGATGGCAAGAAAATATGGCAATGGATCATTAAAATTAACAACACGTCAGGCATTCCAAGTGCACGGGATTTTAAAATGGAATGTCAAAAAATATATGCAAGAAATAAATGAAGTACTTTTAGATTCTCTTGCTGCATGTGGGGATGTCAACCGTAATGTAATGTGTAATGTCAATCCCAATCAATCAGCATTACACGAGGAAATTTACAATTGGTCAGCAAAGTTAAGTGAGCATTTATTGCCAAGAACACGTGCCTATCACGAGTTATGGCTAGATGGCGAAAAAGTAGTGGATAGCCAAGAAGAAGAAATCGAGCCAATTTACGGTGCACAATATTTGCCTCGTAAATTTAAAATTGGTATTGCGATTCCACCGAGCAATGATGTCGATGTTTACTCACAAGATATTGGCTTTATTGCAATCGTTGAAGATGATGAGCTTGTAGGTTTTAACGTAGCAGTTGGTGGTGGTATGGGGATGACACATGGTGATCATGAAACGTATCCACAGCTTGCGCGTATGATTGGCTTTATAACACCTGATAAATTACTTGAGACGGCAGAGAAAATTATTACGATACAACGTGATTATGGTAATCGTTCAATTCGTAAAAATGCCCGTTTTAAATATACAATTGATGCACGTGGACTCGACTGGTTTAAAGCAGAATTACATCGTCGGCTAGGGTGGGAAATACAAGCGGAGCGTCCATTTACATTTGACCGAACGGGCGATGAATTTGGATGGATTAAAGGTGCAAATGGTAAATGGCATTATACGTTATTTATTCAAAATGGGCGCATTAAAGATTTTGAGGATTATGAGCTGTTAACAGGTTTACGAGAAATTGCCAAAGTGCATACCGGAGATTTCCGGTTAACACCAAATCAAAACTTAATGATTGGCAATGTATCGCAACAGCAAAAGGAAATCATTGCTGCGCTTATTGAGCAGTATAAGTTAACAGACGGGGCCCACTATTCAGCGCTGCGCCGAAATTCCATTGCTTGTGTGTCGTTGCCTACTTGCGGTTTAGCAATGGCAGAGGCAGAACGTTATTTGCCTTCACTCATTACGAAAATTGATACGATTATCGATGAAGCGGGTTTACATGATACGGAAATTGTTATTCGTATGTCGGGTTGCCCAAATGGGTGCTCACGCGCTGCAATGGGTGAAATCGGCTTTATCGGCAAAGGTCCAGGAAAATATAACATGTATCTTGGCGCAAGCTTTACAGGTAATCGTTTAAATAAAATTTATCGCGAAAATATTGGGGAAGAAGAAATTTTAGCCGAACTACGTCCAATTTTGCTGCACTATGCAAAAGATCGTTTAGAGGGCGAGCATTTCGGGGATTTTGTAATTCGTGCAGGTTATGTAACAGCCGTCTTTGATGGTCGAGAATTTCATAAGGAGTAAAAGGAGGGTGCCTAAAGGAGGGTGCCTGGCACGCAAACAATTCTGAATTCTATTGCTAAATATTCACGAAGGCTCCTGTGAAATAGCGCAAGATGTAAGCCGCAACAGGCCCGCGACAGCGAGTGTTGCGGCTTACGTGTGCCCTTGCAAACACTTTGGCGGTAAGAACTTCTGCCATAACGGATATGAACGACATAGCAAAAAGTGTTAGATTGAAGGTAGTCAATCTAACACTTTTCTTTTTTGTCCGAGCTTTTTAAATAGAATAATCTTCTGGGATAAATACTTTTAATTGCTTTGGTCGCACAAATACATTGTCACCTACGTTAAGATGAAGACTTAAAAATTGTTCTTTTGTCAGTTCTGCTTCTAAAAATTCATCCATGTCACAACGACGGAGTTCAATTTGGACAATCGGCCCAAGCAAATGAATATGGCTGATATGAGCGGGGACAGTGCCAGCCACCGCTGTTTTTTCAATTTGTATATCGTGTGGTCGCACATAGCCTACTGCATCTTCTTGTGTATGGGCATGCGTATCTGGCACATCAATGGCAAATTCTCCATGTGTCAACTTACCGTTATGTAAACGCCCTTTAAAGAGGTTAACATTACCTAAAAAATCATAAACAAATGGACTTTTAGGATGGGTGTACACTTCATCTGGACTTCCAATTTGCTCAATTTTACCGTTGTTCATCACGACGATACGATCTGCGACATCGAGTGCTTCTTCTTGGTCATGCGTAACAAAAATACTTGTAATATGAAAATCATCATGTAACTTCCGCAACCAACGCCGTAATTCCTTACGCACTTTTGCATCAAGTGCTCCAAATGGTTCATCTAGTAAAAGGACTTTAGGTTCCACAGCAAGTGCACGTGCAAGTGCAACCCGTTGACGTTGCCCACCAGATAGCTGTGTTGGATAGCGATCCGAAAAATTGTCTAGTTTAACAAGTCGCAGTAGGGTCATTACTTTATCGGTTATTTCTGCTTTGGATGGTCTTGTTTTACGTGGTCGTACTTTCAATCCATAGGCAACATTATCGAAGACCGTCATATGGCGAAAGAGCGCATAGTGTTGAAAGACAAAGCCTACGTTTCGTTCCTTCGGGTGACGATTAGTAATCGTTTGGCCGTCAAATAAGATTTCGCCGACATCCGATGCTTCAAGCCCTGCAATCACGCGCAGTAAAGACGTTTTACCAGAACCAGAAGGGCCAAGTAGTGCTACCAATTCACCAGATTGAATATCGATGGATACATCTTGTAAAGCTTGAAAAGAACCAAATTTCTTAGAAACATTTTGAATTTGAATGCTCACGCAAGAATACCTCCTTTAAATTGATTTCGATTTCCATGCAACAATATCTTTTATAACTAGCGTAATAATCGCTAACACACTCATCAATGAAGCAACAGCAAAAGCTGCTGAAAATTGGTATTCATTGTATAAAATTTCGATATGAAGCGGCATAGTATTCGTCATGCCTCGAATATGACCCGAGACGACAGAAACTGCCCCAAACTCACCAATGGCACGTGCATTACATAAAATCAAACCATAAAATAATCCCCATTTAATATTGGGTAATGTTACATACCAAAAGGTTTTAAAGCCATTTGCACCAAGAGAAATCGAAGCCTCTTCTTCAGCGTTCCCTTGTGCTTGCATTAACGGGACAAGCTCACGTGCAACAAAAGGCAATGTTACAAATATAGTCGCAAGCACAATGCCAGGTAAGGCAAAAACAATTTTAATATCATTAGCAAATAGCCAATCTCCAAATAGTCCTTGTGCACCAAATAGCAAGATAAATACTAAGCCTGCAATAACGGGCGATACAGCAAAAGGTAAGTCAATTACTGTTAATAATAAATTTTCACCTTTGTAATTGAATTTCGTTAATGCCCAAGCAGCCATAATGCCGAAAATGGCATTTAAAGGAACGGCAATGGCTACTACTGTTAAGGTCAACTGAATAGCAGCTAAAGCATCTGGATGTGCGATTGCTGCAAAGTAGACGTCTGCCCCTTTTTGAAAGGCCGTAATAAAAATCGATACGAGGGGAAGAACGATAAAAAATGCTAAAAATGCCAGTGCAATAAATGTTAATACATAACGAAAGAAGCGAGGCTCCTGTAAGGCAGCGGGCTTTGCTGCTACAATCCGTGTTTGTGGAGCCAAAGGTTCAATAATCGTAGACTGATCCATAAATACCTCCTAATGTATAAAGCGGCGATTTGCTAGCCATTGAATAAGATTAATCGTAAATAATAAGACAAAGGATGTAATCAGCATAACAGCGGCAATAGACGTGGCACCCGCATAGTCATATTGTTCAAGCTTTGTCATAATGATTAACGGTGTAATTTCTGTCTTCATCGGCATGTTACCAGCGATAAAGACAACTGAACCGTATTCCCCTAATGCACGTGCAAAGGCTAATGAAAAGCCAGTCAAAATGGCTGGTGCAAGTTCAGGGAAAATAATCTTACATACAGTTTGCAGACGTGTAGCCCCTAAACTTGCTGAGGCTTCTTCAACTTCTACACTAATATTTTGTAAAACAGGTTGCACAGTACGCACAACAAATGGAAGACCGATAAATGTTAGAGCAATTATAATACCGAGTGGTGTAAAGGCGATTTTAAAATTGAAAAACTGTCCAATCCAGCCATTTGGTGCATATAGCGATGTTAAAGCAATACCTGCTACTGCCGTAGGTAAAGCAAATGGTAAATCTACAAGACCGTCAATAATACGTTTAAACGGGAAGTGGTAGCGTACGAGTACCCAAGCGATAATGGTGCCAAACACAACGTTTACTAAACCAGCAGCAAGTGCAGTGCCAAAGCTTAACTTATAAGAGGCAATTGCTCGAGGGTCGGTGACAATTGCGGTAAACTCTGCCCAGCTTAACGACATTGTCTGAATGAAAATCATTGCTAAAGGTAAGAGCACAAGCAAGCTTACGTAGAGCATCGTATAACCAAGTGAAAGGTGGAAGCCGGGAATAACACGAGCCGGCTTCTTTTTAAATGTTAGGCTAGTCATCATATGCCTCCTTATTGTGGAACGTAAATTTCATCGAATGTACCACCATCTTTAAAATGTGTTGTCTGAGCTTCTGTCCAACCCCCAAAGTCTTCAATGGAAATAAGTTCAAGCTTAGGGAATTGCGCTTGGTATTTTGCTAATATATCTTCATTGCGTGGTCGATAGTAGTTTTTCGCAGCAATCTCTTGACCGATGTCACTATATAAATGTTGTAGGTATGCTTCTGCGACTTTACGCGTCCCTTTTTTATCAACAATTTTGTCAACGATTGCTACAGGAGGCTCTGCTAAAATACTTAAAGAAGGTGTAATAATTTCGAATGCATCTTTCCCTAATTCATTAAGTGATAAATAAGCTTCATTTTCCCAGGCAATTAACACATCACCAATTTTTCTTTCAACAAAAGTAGTCGTGGCGCCGCGAGCACCAGAATCAAGTACCTCTACATTGCGATACAAAGCCTTCATAAAATCTTTTATTTGCTTCTCGTCATTGTTATACAACTTCGCTGCATAGCCCCATGCGGCTAAGTAATTCCAACGGGCACCACCTGAAGTTTTTGGGTTTGGCGTTATGACTGAGACATCGTCTTTTACTAAATCATCCCAATCTTGAATCCCTTTTGGATTGCCTTTTCTTACTAAAAAAACAATGGTAGAAGTATAGGGTGTAGAATTATTTTCAAATTCTGTTTGCCAGTCTTTGTTTAGTAGACTACGAGCTTGGGCAATTTCATCAATATCGTAAGCAAGTGCTAATGTGACAACATCGGCTTCTTGACCATCAATAACCGCACGCCCTTGTTTACCCGAGCCACCATGTGATTGATGAATTTTTACTTCTTGACCTGTTTCGTTTTTCCACTTCGCGATAAAGTCTTGATTAAATTCATCGTAAAGCTCACGTGTTGGATCATAAGATACATTTAGTAACTCAACTGTTTTTTGTGTGTCTTGCGAAGTTGTATTGTTATCTTTGGACGTGCTATTACATCCTGTTAACATAATTGTTAACCCTGATAAGAGTACAATTGTTTGAAAAATAGTTTTTCTTTTGTTCATTGAAAATCTCTCCTTTTTCTTACAAAATGCAAAAGGACCATCTCTTCAACATGTATCAACACATGTTAAGGAGATGGCCTTCAGATAATCTGATCAGCATGTTTTGTTTTTTAGCTTAGTACCACATTAAACATATATTTCCTATTAGTCAACAAGGAATTGAAAAAATATTTAAAATTTTAGATAGGTTTTTCCCTAAGTCCAGTAACGAGTAGCAAAAGACTCTTTTTATGAATAAAATTATTTGTATATAACGATAGTGACAGTTTAAAGAGGTGCAAAATGAAATTCTTTAAATATGTTTATATTTTTACAAAACCTAGTTGACTACTAGGTGTAATTTAGTATATATTGGGTAATAAGAAAAGTGATTGTTGAATGAGGTAAAAGATTACTAGTTTACAATCATCATATATGCTGGCTAGTCAAACTAGAGGCGTTTTAACGAAGGTACAATGCATTATTGTATCTGTTGTTAAAACGCCTTTTTCTATATCCGAAAATGTTTCGAGGGGGATTTTATGTTAACGTATGCAACTTGGCAGGAGCCAACGACTAATTTTGAAGTGGATGAATCCTATAAGGGTGCACTTGAGGTGTTACGCTGGAGCTATGCACAATATGGCGATGAGATTGTATATGCGTGTAGCTTTGGTATTGAGGGAATTGTGTTGATTGATTTGATTTCAAAAGTAAAGCCAAATGCTACGATTGTTTTTTTAGACACAGATGTCCATTTCAAAGAAACGTATGACACGATTGAACGAGTAAAAGCAAACTATCCGCAGCTAACGATTATACTGCAAAAGCCTAAGCTGACACTTGAGGAGCAAAAGGCGCAATATGGCGATGAATTATGGAAGTCCAATCCTAATCAGTGCTGTGACATCCGAAAAATAAAGCCGTTACATGAGGCGTTATCAGGAGCAAAAGCTTGGATTTCAGGGTTGCGCAGAGAACAATCGCCAACTCGGCAACAGACAAATTTTATCAATCGTGATGACAAATTTAAATCCATTAAAATTTGCCCGCTTATTCATTGGTCATGGAAAGATATATGGCGTTATGTTTCCAAGCATAATTTAACGTACAATCCATTACACGATCAAGGCTATCCGAGTATTGGCTGTGAACACTGCACACAACCTGCATTTACGTTGGATGATTTACGTGCAGGTAGATGGCAAGGAACGGGTAAAACTGAATGTGGGTTACATGAATAGGGGCGTTTAAATCATGCTGGAATATATTGCAATAGCTATAAGTTTATTTTTTGCAATGAATATTGGGGCAAGTGGTGCAGCAGCATCCATGGGTGTTGCTTATGGGGCAGGCGCTATAAAAAAAGCATGGCACGCATTGTTAATTTGTGCGGTAGGGGTTTTGGCAGGCGCTATATTGGGTGGCGGTGAAGTTGTCAAGACTATCAGTTCAGGGATTATGCCACAACAGTATATTACTGTAAAAATCGTCATCATTATATTAATTTCTGCGACAAGTGCGTTGTTTCTTGCCAATTTGTTAGGCATTCCCTTATCGACGAGTGAAGTAACCGTCGGAGCGGTCGTAGGTGTAGGAATTGCCTACCGCGTGCTATATGTCAAATCATTGCTCGTGATTATGGCCTTTTGGGTAATCGTTCCTGTTATAGCGTTTGTCATTGCCTTTATAGTTGGCAAAGTACTGTATAAATTTCAAGGGAAGAGCTTTTTGAAAAACCACCCAATTTTAACAGTGCTACTCATATTTGCTGGATTTTTCGAAGCTTTTTCAGCAGGGATGAATAATGTTGCCAATGCAGTAGGCCCACTTGTTGGTGCTGGTATGATTACGGTGACAAAGGGTATTTGGCTAGGCGGTGCTTTTGTTGCACTAGGGGCGTTGTTGCTAGGAAGACGTGTACTTGAAACAAATGGCAAAAAGATAGTGCGTTTTGAAAAAGCTGAAGGCATTCTTATTTCAACTACAGGTGCCTTGCTTGTTGGTATTAGTTCATTGTTTGGCTTACCTGTACCATTAACGCAAGTAACTTCCTCTTCTATTATTGGTATCGGAATGGCGAAAAGCGGTAAACAAATTTTTCATAAACATATCGTAAAGAAAATCATGTGTATTTGGATTGTATCACCCATTTTTTCATTAGCGATTTCTTATAGTCTAATTCAGTTATTTATGGAGAAAGATTTATATGCCATCGTCATTATGGGGAGCGTTATAATCGGAACGCTTGGTGCTATTAGTTTAATGCGAACAATGCGTGAAGAAGAACGCTCAATATACGATGCAGGTGAAGGCATTTAAATAAAAAACATAGTATTTGAATAAAAATAGGGGGAATATTGAATGAGTTTACAACCACATGGCGGCACTTTAGTGCAAGCTTATAATCCACAAAAATCAGTAGTACATATTGAGAAGGAGATTGTTTTGGATACCATTGCGTTAAGTGATTTAGAATTAATCGCAATTGGAGGGTATAGCCCAATCGACGGTTTCTTAACTAAAGAAGATTATGAATCTGTTGTTGAACATACAAGGTTGGCCTCTGGCATTGTTTGGAGTATACCGATCACACTGCCTGTTGATCAGGCCGTAGCAGCAACTTTACAACCAGGTGATGAAGCAAAATTAATCTATGGTAATGATGTCTATGGTGTGATTCATATCGAGGATATATATGAACCAGATAAGCAAAAAGAGGCACTACTTATTTACGGTACACAAGACTTAGCCCATCCTGGAGTGAAAAAGTTACATGAACGGCAGGGGATATATGTTGGTGGTCAAATTACGTTAATTAAACGTCTAGAGCAAATATTCCCTACGTATTCATTTGATCCAACAGAAACAAGGCAGTTGTTTAAAGACAAAGGGTGGCAAACAATTGTGGGCTTTCAAACGCGTAATCCTGTTCACCGTGCGCATGAATATATTCAAAAGGCGGCATTAGAAACAATTGATGGCTTATTTTTAAATCCATTAGTCGGTGAAACGAAGTCGGATGATGTATCTGCCGCTATACGTATGGAGAGTTATGAAGTGCTTTTGGAAAATTACTATCCTCAAAGTCGTGTGCAATTAGGTGTGTTCCCAGCGGCTATGCGCTATGCAGGGCCTAAGGAAGCCATTTTCCATGCACTAGTGCGGAAAAATTACGGCTGTACCCATTTTATTGTTGGACGTGACCATGCAGGTGTAGGGGACTATTATGGCACATATGATGCGCAAAAAATCTTTGAACAATTTACCGAAGATGAACTTGGGATTGTGCCTTTAAAGTTTGAACATAGTTTTTATTGCACTCGATGTGAAGGCATGGCAACTACAAAAACTTGCCCGCATGATAGTGCATCACATGTAATTTTATCAGGAACGAAAGTCCGGGAAATGCTCCGTAATGGAGAAGTGCCTCCAAGTACATTTAGCCGTAAAGAGGTTGTCGATGTACTAATAAAAGGCATGCGTAAGGAGGTATTAAAATGAGTTCTAATATCGTATGGCATGAAGCTTCTATTACGAAAACAGAGCGTCGCACGCAAAACAAACATCACAGCTTTATTTTATGGTTTACAGGATTATCGGCATCAGGAAAATCTTCCGTAGCAAATGCGTTTGCACGTACATTATTTGAGCGAGGTAATCAGGCGTTCGTATTAGATGGTGATAATGTAAGACATGGCTTAAATAATGATTTAGGCTTTGACGAAGTGAGCCGTAAGGAAAATATACGACGTATCGGAGAAGTTTCTAAGCTTTTTGTGGAGAGTGGTCAAATTGTACTCACAGCCTTTATTTCACCTTATCGACAAGATCGTCAAGTCGTTCGACAGCTAGTGGAAGAGGGGGAATTTTTAGAAGTGTATGTGAAATGCTCCGTAGAAACATGTGAACAACGCGATCCAAAAGGTCTATATAAAAAAGCGCGCAATGCGGAAATTGCTAATTTTACAGGTATTAGTGCGCCTTATGAAGAACCTGAACATCCCGAATTTATTTTGGATACTGAACGCTATTCTATTGAGGACTGTGTAGAGCAGTTAACATCGTTTCTAACGGATAAAGGCTATATTTAAAGCGTGCCAGTCACTCAAACAATTTCAATGTTTGCCCTAGAGCAATGTCAACCACCGTAACAGACAAAGATATAGCAAAAAAGTGTTAGATTGATTGTAGTCAATCTAACACTTTTTCATTTTTGTCTCAACTTTGGTTATTTGATACCTTGTTCTTTTTTCATTTTCTCAATTTCTGGTCCTAGTTCATCACGTACGGTTCCTTTCCATGGCTTAACACCTGCTATGTAGGAGGAACGAGTCATAATATGTCCTCCGACAGGTCCAGTTATGAATAGAAACAAAATACCTAATAAAATACGTGGGTTAAAATGATCCTCGATCAGCCAAAAATAAAAGAATACACCTACCAACACACACATAACACCAAGTGTGGCACTTTTAGATGCGGCATGTGCCCGTGTGTACAAATCAGGTAATCGAATCAGCCCAATAGCTGTTACAACGATAAATAGTACACCAATCGAAATAAATAAAATAACTAATGTATTAGCGAGAATTGTCACGTTTAATGATATCTCCTTTCTCTATAAATTTAGAGAAAGCAACAGTACCGATGAATGATAATATCGCTAATAATAAAACAATTTCTAGGAAGAAGCTTGTTTCCACTAAAACTGAAAATAACGCGATTAAAGAAATAAGTGATACACCTAAGGAATCAAGTGCTACGACACGATCTGATGCAGAGGGTCCTTTCACCATACGGTAAATCACTGCAATCATCGATAAGCAAATCACTACGATCGCTGCAATAATAAACGTCATCATGATTTACTCACCTCCAAAATAGCTTTTTCAAAAGAGTCTCGAATGGATGCAATGGCATCATCTACATCACTAATATCAATAGCATGGACAAACAATGTTTTAGCATCATCTGAAACATGCACTACAACAGTCCCAGGAGTTAATGTAATGAGACTTGATAGTAATGTAATTTCCCAGTCTTCTTTCAATACAGTTGGGTAAGCAAAGAAGGCAGGTTGCATGTCCAGTTTGGGCTTTAATACAACTTTCAATACTTGAATATTGGCTAATATTAATTCCTTGAAAAAGAGAACAGTGAGTTTAATAATTGCCCATACTCGAAATAAATAGAGACGTGTAAAGAAAAATCTTCTCATAATGACGAGCAATACAATACCAAGGATGAAGCCTACTATAAAGCCTGTTGCTGTGTAATTAGATGAAAGGAACATCCAAACGAAGGCAAGAGCAAAATTTAAAATAATTTGAAATGCCATAGCTCTAATCCCCCTTCATTACAGCATCTATATAAATAGATGGGTCATTTAAAAGTTTTGCAGCATCATTCATAAATGGTGTCATCCATTCCGAACCAACACCATAGGCAACGGTAATAAGCACTAATAGGACAGTCGGCACAAAAAGTGTAGTATAGACTTTTTTATCGACAGTTCCCTTAGTTTCCTTTTCCTCTCCCCAGAAGGCATATAGGAAAATACGAATAACCGACAGTAGGACAAGTAAAGAGGAGGCTAAAATAAAGATACTACTCCACATACTGCCAGCATCAAAGCCCCCCTGCACAATTAAAAGCTTTCCAACGAAACCACTAAGTGGAGGAATCCCAGCTAAACCAAAGGCAGCAATTAAATAGAACCATCCAAGAGCAGGATATGTTTTCATAAGACCGCCCATTTTACGTAAATCTGATGTACCGGTAATGTAGATGACAATACCAATTAACATAAAGAGGGCTGCTTTTATAAGCATGTCATGTATTAAATAGAACATTGCGCCCTTTAGCGCCATTTCATTCATTTGGGAAACACCAAACAAAATGACACCTACTGCAATCACGATGTTGTAAATAATAATGAGCTTGACATCGAAATAGGCTAGTGCCCCGATACAGCCAGCAATAATTGTTCCAATGGCTAGCACCATTAGTAAATCATGTGTATACGATAAATCGTGTACAAAAAATAATGTGTATGTGCGCGTAATCGCATAAACGCCAACTTTAGTAAGCAGTGCACCGAAAAGTGTTAACACAGGAATAGGTGCAGCAGCATAAGAAGTTGGAAGCCAGAAGTAAAGTGGGAATATGGCTGCTTTTAGTCCAAAAACCATTAAAAACAAAACAGCAATTACGGTTATAATACCTGGCTGATGAATATCGCTAATCTTTACTGCGATGTCTGCCATATTTAGTGTACCCACAACCGAGTAAAGGTAGGCTACCGTAATAACAAACAAAGCAGAAGAAATAACATTAATTAAAATATATTTAATGGAGCCTTTCAGTTGTCCTTTTTCTCCACCTAGCACAATGAGTAAATACGACGCCATTAAGAGTACTTCAAAGAATACAAATAAGTTGAAAATATCTCCTGTCGTAAAGGCACCATTTACACCAGTTAAAATAAACATCATACCAGGGTAATAGAAAAAGCGTTCACGCTCTTTTGTAATAGAGCCAAAGCCGTACCAGACAACAAAAAATGCAATGAGTAATGATGTAGTTACTAACAGTGCTGACATCATATCAGAAACCATTGTAATACCGTATGGTACTGGCCAATTGCCAAACGTGACTTTCTGAATGCCATCATTTTTAACTTTTAGTAAGAGCGAAACGGCTGAAACAAAAGCAAGTAGGATGCCCAGTAAAGCAAACGAACGCTGGTATTTTAAATTTTTTTGCCCAAACATTAAAATCATACCGAAGAAGAACGGAATGATAATCGGCAGTAAAAGGAAGTTATTCATCCTCATCACTTCCTCTCATTAAGCTAATATCATCTGTCTCAAGCTCTTGATAGGAGCGATAGGCAAGTACTAGGAAGAAAGCCGTTACCCCGAAGCTAATAACAATCGCAGTTAAAATCAATGCCTGCGGTAAAGGATCAGCAAACGTTTTGGCTCCTTCTTTTAAAACAGGGGGTGCCTCACCTGTTAATCCACCCATTGTTAAAATAAGTAAATGGGCACCATGGCTTAAAAGTCCCGTACCAATAATAATGCGTAATAAGCTTTTCGATAATATTAAATAAACCGCTGCCATAAACAGAAAGCCAATGACAAACGCCATAATTATTTCCATTATTCATCCTCTCCAATCGTTTGAATAATGGTCATCGTAACGCCAACAACAACCAAGTAAACACCGCTGTCAAACAGCATTGCTGTGTGCAAAGACTGCTTACCTAGAAGCGGCAATTCGAAATAATCAAAGAAATGTGTAAAAAATGGTTTTCCTAAAAACATCGGGAATGCGGCTGTCGCAAATGCCAATAATAAGCCCGTAGCCGTTAAATACGTGTAGTTTATCGGTAAAACATTTCGCACTGTATTTAAATCAAAGGCAAGGACTAACAGTACAATGGCACTGGATGTTAAAAGCCCCCCGACAAAGCCGCCACCGGGTGTATAATGACCAGCTAGGAAGATATGAATGGAGAAGAAGAAAATAATGAAGAATACAATTTTAGCTGTAAATTGTATAATCACATCATTTGTTTTCATGTGGTTTCTCCTTTCTATTCATACGCAGCTTAATCATTGCTAAAATTGCCATACCTGCAATACCTAATACTGTAATTTCAAATAATGTATCAAAGCCACGATAGTCTACTAAAATCACATTGACAATATTACCGCCACCCGCTTTAGAATAAACGGTTTCTTCATAATATTTTGAGATGGTCGGCACAAGTTTTTGCGAATGTGCAGATAATGCGATAAGTGTCACCATCACACCAACTGCGATTGAAATAATCGCCCGATTTAATTGAAAGCGCATGCGTTCTTCGCGCTTGCCAAGCTTCGGAAGATGATAAAACGCCAATAAAAATAACGCAACCGAAATGGTTTCAATAACTAGTTGAGTTAACGCTAAATCAGGTGCATTAAAAATAACAAAGAATAATGCAACAGTATAACCGACAGAGCCTAGTCCAATAATTGCTGTCAGTCGTGATTTTGCAAAAATTGTGATCGCTGTTCCAATCATTAACACGACAATTAAAATTAGTTCGTATGAGCGAATTGGTGCTGTACCTTCAAAAGATAGTGAAAAGGCATCTTTTACAAATAAGGTTCCAATTGAAATCGCTGTGATGCCACTAAACATATACAGTAGATAGTGACGCATTGACCCTGTCATATAAAGACGTGATACACGATTTAACCCTACATCTAAAGCAAGCATCATTTGGTCATAGGCATTATTGAACGTAAGAGCACGCGGGAATAGCTTGTAGATGCCTTGCCATTTAGGTAAGGCAACAAATAATAAGACACCTATAATAACAATGCCTATTGTCATAACTAATTCTGGTGTAATTTCGCCATGCCAAGCTGACACGTGAATGTTGATATCTTCAGGTGCATTATATAAAAACGGCTGAATAGCTTGTACAGCCGGCTTCACAAACGTATCACCAATAAGATTCGGAATGAAGAAAATAATCACCACTAATGATGCTAAAATCATCGGCGATATAAGCATGCCTATCGGAGCTTCGTGTGGTTTATGAGCGTAAAGTTCTGGTTTATATTTTCCTGTAAATGTTCTACAAACAAAGTAAAAGCTATAAATAAACGTAAAAATACTCGCAATCCAAGCAACAATTGGGAACAGCACGCCCCATGTATCAAAGCCGAAAAATTCGAAATTCTGAAGTGATAACATAGCTGTTAAAAACATTTCCTTACTTAGGAAGCCATTAAATGGTGGTAATCCTGCCATTGAAAAACTACCGATCGCCGCAACCGTAAAACTAAGAGGCATGATGCTCATTAATCCGCCAAGTCTACGTATATCGCGTGTACCTGTTTCATGATCGATAATCCCAGCAATCATAAATAAGCTACCTTTAAATGTTGCATGGTTAATCAAGTGGAAAATGGCTGCAAAAGCTGCATATTTAAACATTGAATCTGCTGCTCCATTTACATGAAATGCAACTGCACCAGCTCCTAGTAATGACATAATTAGCCCAAGCTGACTGACAGTAGAAAAGGCAAGAATACCTTTTAAATCGGTTTGCTTTACTGCAAAGAACGAACCCCAGAAGAGCGTTAGCAGACCAACTCCTGTAACAAGCCAAATCCAAAGTTCAGAAGCTGCAAAAATCGGTGTAAAGCGAGCAACTAAGTAAATACCTGCTTTTACCATTGTTGCAGAGTGAAGATATGCGCTGACAGGTGTCGGAGCCTCCATTGCATCCGGTAACCAAATATAAAATGGGAATTGTGCAGATTTCGTAAACGCCCCAAACAGCAATAATATAAGGGCCCAAATGAATAACGGATGTTGCACTAAGTTTGGTGCCATTGCAATAAGTTCACGGATTGAATATGTTCCACCCATTAAATAAAGAAGGATAAATCCTCCTAACATCATTAAGCCGCCAAAAACGGTAATCATCATCGATTTTAGTGCACCGAAGCGAGAAGCATCGCGTGTGTACCAATAACCAATCAATAGGAACGATGAAATAGATGTTAATTCCCAGAAAAAGTACAAAGTAATTAAATGGTCTGATTGTACAACACCGAGCATAGCGGACATAAATAGTAATAAGTAAACATAAAAATTATGTAGTTTTTCTTTATGTTTATCTAAGTAGAAAATGGAGTAAAGCACAACAAGTGAGCCAATTCCAGTAATTAGTAATGAAAATAATAAACTAAGTCCGTCTAAATAAGATACAACAGAAATATCAAGTGATGGTATCCATGGAATCCCATCATAAAATACTTCGCCTTTTGCAACTCTCGCTATATAAGTAGCATAAATCACGGCGAGTGTAGCAGGTACTGCAAGAACAAACCAGCCTGTGTGAATATTTTTAATGCTTTTATATATAAAAGGCACAAAAATTGCAGCAAGCATCGGGATGAAAATATAGAGTACTTGTAACAAAAAAATCCTCCTTTATGCAGGTAAGTGTAATAATTATAACGTACTTTTGTAGGGAATGCATATCGACTCGTAGGATTTAGCTTGGATACAAGGAGAATTTTAGCTATATTATAAATAGGAAGTTATCAAAAAAAACAGAGGAAAAAAATTTTTTATGAGGAACCCTTACATATATGGTTATTTACCATTAATTACAATTTTATTATTTAGTTTAACGTTCGGCATGTATGCCGTAGGTGAAGCATTACAGTTGTTTCAAGCAATCGGTGTTTATTCTGGAATGCGAGAATTTTTATCAGATTTTGAATTACGTGTATTGTTACTCATTGTGTTTGCGCTTATCTTTTTTATGGCTTTTTCAGCACTCAAACTAGTTGGTGAAACAATTCATGAACTAGGAATGTTGTTTTTTTCGAAGGACAATGAAGGGGCTGCTGTGAGTCAAGCACGTGGAGGCTACGTCATTTTATTTATTGGTGCAATGTGTTCTGCCTTTGCAATTCAATCTATCTATGTATTGGCAGGTATTTTTGTATTAACGGTCTTTATATATTTTATTTATCGTATTTATAAAATGAGCCTTTATATGTCTATGGGTGGAACAATTGGATTACTTATATTTGAGCTTTTCATGTGGACATTATTATTCTCGTTATTAGTTTATGTCATTTTAAAATTGTACAACGGCGTACTAGCAAGTCTCCCATTTGCCAAATAAAGTGCCAGTCACCCAAACAATTCTGAATTTTTTCTAAGTAAAAACCCACTTTGACTCCTGCGAAGGCTGATAATGTGCCTGCAGAAAACGAAGTGGGTTTTTTATGCTAGTGCCAGTCACCGAAACAATTCACCGAAACAATTGGCGCTGATACACTAATAGAAAATTACTCTAGTAAAACATTAAAGAGTTTGTGATGAATTTTGTACGCTTCTAGTTTTTCCATTGGCTGTGGTTTATCATAGCCAAGCCACACGGCAGCAGTATATTGGTCATTTAAACCAGCTAGCCAATAATCACGGTAATCATTTGTCGTACCTGTTTTAGCCCCAACATAGCTACTATTGCTATAAACCCCTTGCCCCGTACCATTTGAGACAACTTCTGCAAGCAGCCCACGCATATATTTTACGGTTTTAGGCGACCAAATCTGGTCACGTGCCTTGTCCCAACTATATAGCTCAGTGCCATCATTAGCTGTTACTTTTCGAATACTGTGGGCTAGCACATAAGAGCCATCGATAAAGCTTGTATAGGCATCTGCAAGTTCAAGAGCAGTGACGCCATATGTTAATCCACCTAATGAAGCAGCGTAAGTATGATCCTTTGCCACCATAGAACGGAAATGGAAGCGATCAAGATAACTGAAAGCTGTATCTACCCCCACAGCGTTAAAAATGCGAAGAGCGGACGTATTGTAACTATTCCGGAATGCTGTATGAATTGTCACATCACCGTAGTTATATCCTCCATAATTTTGAGGACAAAAAGAACCGACACAATAGCGCCCACCATTGACAATGGAGTCTGGCGTATGAGTTGTTGTTTCAAAATAGGGTGCATAGACAGCAAGTGGCTTAAAGGCTGACCCTGGCTGTCGCGGACCTTGATAGGCTCGATGATAATCAAACTTTTCGTAATTTTTTCCAGCATAGAGGCTGACGACTTCACGAGATGAATTGTTAATAACAGCACCCGCCGCCTGTAATTGGCCATTGCCTAAAATAGCAGTTATGCGCTCTTCATCATGATTCTGTTTAGTTGGATCCAGTGCAGTATAAATAGTTAAACCATTCTGATATAAAGTATTAAGTCGATTGTCTAGTTGTGCTTGAATAGTTTTCTTTTCTTCTTCACTTTGCGTGTTGAGCAGTCGATCTGTATAGCCTTCCTTCTCGGCTACTAGCCAGCGTAACTCTTGAAGAACGTAAGTACTATACATCGGATAGCTTTGTACCTTGTTCTTAACATTTAAAGTGATTGGTTCTGCTTTAAACGTCATTGCATCTTCTTTTGTAATAACACCACTTGTCGCGAGTGTATCAAGTAGACGTTCTTGTCTTGCCTTGGTATCATCAAAATGTTTTAAAGGGTTATAAAGAGAAGGATTGTTAGGGATAGCTGAAATAAACGCTATCTGTGCAATCGATAATTCTTGGATAGGTTTTTGAAAATAATAGCTTGCTGCACTACCTATTCCATAAACTTGATTGCTAAAATAGGATTCATTTAAATACATCGTTAAAATGGCATCTTTATCGTATTTCTTTTCAAGTTCATAGGCATAAAATAGCTCTGTTAGTTTTCTTTCGTATGTTTTTTCATCAGATAAATAACGCATACGAACAAGCTGTTGGGTAATGGTACTGCCTCCTTGTGAAGCTGAATTGGTGTTTGAGTTAGCAACCACCGCGCGTAGGATAGCGCTAAGATCGAAGCCGACATGATTATAAAAGTCTGCATCCTCACTAGCAATAAAAATTTCCTGGGCAATTTGTGGAATTTCTTGTAAAGTTAAAGGTTGTCGCCATTCGACATATTCCTCACTAAAGGTTTGGCCGTTCTGATCAACTAATGTGACAGGAAGCTGTACCTGTACTTCGGGAACCTCAATTTTCTTCTGAATTTGTTGTTCGTGGGCTTGTGCTGTACTCAGCTCTGCTCGTATATTTGTACCAATCCACCAAATGGTAGGTAAACATAGCGTTACAATAATAAAACCAAAAACTTTTTTCATATATGCCTCCAACTTTGAAAATAAGTCTTTCATCAGAATAGCATATTTTGGATGTATTCCAAATACTCGTTCAGACCTATTTACACAATACTAAATTACAAAATAAGAATTGCCTTGAGGTCGTCAGTCATTCCAACATGATTTTGGGTTATACTACCATTGTTACTACACAGAAGTTTCTAGATTTTCACAAACATAATTGACTAAACGATTGTAAAATTGCAAAATTCGTCAATACTTTGATGGAGAAAACAGCTAGGAAGTATGTTAGACTAATATGAGGTCAGAAATGATAAGGTATAATCATTTTCGTTGAAACTGAAATTTACATTTAAAGGAGAGACTCCAATGTTTCCACAATTAACAACTGAAGTACAAGAAGGCGAAGTACTAGTAGAAATGAAAACAACGTTAGGTGCATTAAAAATTAAATTGTTCCCAAAACAAGCACCAAAAACAGTTGAAAACTTCTTAGGGCATGCAAAATCAGGTTATTATGATGGTATTATTTTCCACCGTGTTATTCAAGATTTTATGATTCAAGGCGGTGACCCTACTGGTACAGGTATGGGTGGAGAGTCAATTTGGGGTAACTCATTTGAAGATGAGTTTTCTGATGAATTATTTAACCTGCGTGGTGCATTATCAATGGCAAATGCTGGTCCAAACACAAACGGTTCTCAATTCTTTATCGTACAAATGAAGCATCTTCCAAGTGATATGCTTCGTCAATTACAAGGTGCTGGTTTCCCAGAAGAAATTATTGAGGCATATGCACAAAATGGTGGAACACCATGGTTAGACCATAAACATTCTGTATTTGGTCATGTTGTAGAAGGTATGGATATCGTTGATAAAATTGCTGAAGTAGAAAAAGACTTCCGTGATAAACCTGTTGAAGATGTGAAAATCGAGTCAATTACAGTTTTTGAATAATTATTGTAAGGACGTGTAGAAAATATGGAACATTTGATGTATCAATTTTTATATTTCCCAGAAGATAAATCAGCGTATATTCCAGCAGCTTTTGAATTTTTAATTATGCTTATTTTATGTATAGGCGTATTTATGATTTTCCGTAAAATTTCTAAAAAGCAGGAATTAAAATCTAAGGAAATCGAAGCACGTATTTTAGCTGAGAGAAACAGCGCCAACAATAGACACAATTAAAAAAGCACTCTGCAAAAGAGTGCCTCCGACTATAGACAAACTTGAGATTTCCCGAGTTTGTCTATAGTCTTTTTATATACATCCCGACAGCAGGCACAGTGTAAGCCATAGCTTGAAAATTCACAATTGTGTGAGTGACTGGCACTATGACAATGCGAGCTTAAAACGAGCAACGGCATCTTTTACCGTATCAAATGAGCAAGCTACATTCATACGCAGGAAGCCACGGCCTTCTTCACCATATTTTGAACCAGGTTCTAGTGCAAGTTTTCCAACTTCAAGCAAACGTTGCATTAATTCTTTTTCATTGAGACCTAGTTGGCGGCAATCAATCCACAATAAATACGTACCTTGAGGCTTTGCAATGTGTATGCCTGGCAATTGCGTTAACTCGGCTATAACATAATTCATATTATTGGAAATATAAAGAAGTAACTCTTCTAGCCATGGTAATCCTTCTGTGTAGGCTGCTTGCAGTGCTACAGGAGCAAAGCTATTCAATGAACCTTGCCCGCAAGCCATATTAACCGCCTCTAAAAGCACCTGCTTTTTCTTATCTGTCGTAATAATATAAGCAACTTGAATTCCTGCAAGATTAAATGTTTTAGTCGGTGCCATACAGGTAATAACACGATTAATTTCATCTCCTGCTAGTTTTGCAAGCGGAGTATGTTGTGCACCATCTAACATTAAATCAGCATGAATTTCGTCTGAAATAATGAGCACATCATATTTTGCACATAATCGAATAATTTCTTTTAATGTAGCTTCGTCCCATACATAGCCTCCTGGATTATGTGGGTTACACAATATGTATGCTTTAACGTTTTGGGCAAGTGCCTGTTCAAAAGCCTCAAAATCATAGACAAATGTTCCATCTTGCTCGACTAAAGGGCAAGTAACCACTTCACGGCCATTACTTTTAGGGATATTAAAAAATGGCGGATAGACGGGAGTAGAAATAAGCACTTTATCGCCTTGTTGAGTCAGTGCAGTCAAAATATTTGCCAAAGCTGATACGACACCGTGGCTGAAAGAAATGGCTTCTTGCTCAATGTGCCAATTGTATCGGCTTTTTTGCCAATCTACAATCGCTTGTTTTGCTTCTTCGCCTACATAGCTATAGCCAAAAATCGCCTCTTTAGCATGTTTTTGCAGTGCTGCTACAACTGCAGAAGGTGGAGCAAAGTCCATGTCCGCTATCCACATTGGTAATATTTCTGTTGTATCGCTTAATCCATAAATTTTCTCCATTGCGTCCCATTTTACTGAGTTAGTACAACGACGATTTAAAGTTTGATCGAAAATCGACAAGCAAATCCCTCTTTTCTTTTTTTTTTACTATGGTATCATACCTATTAAGATTAAAGGATAATAGGTGAGTATTTTGGATAATATAAAAATGAATCGAACAGCCGTGCATCTGCTAGCAGAGTGGGATCCTTTCCACTTAGGTGCTGAGCATTATGATACAGAAACAGCAGATGTTGTTGCAGCACTACAAAGTATTGATGACCCATCTGCTCTTGCGAAGGTCATTCAAGAAACTTACGAGCACTCGTTTGAACAGTGGATTCCAATTGAAGATTGTGTTGCCATTTCATATAAACTACTGGCCATTAAGTTTGAAGCAAAATGTATTATTTAAATCGACATATAGTGTTTTTTTATTGGAAAGGTTTGTGTGCAAATGATTGCACGAAAGCTGCTTCCTTATAAAAGTGAGGTTGTCTTCTGTTTTTAGACAACCTCACTTTCTTATTGAAATAACGGCAAAATACCTTGGATAAAAATAAGCAAAATCGCAATAGGTGACACATAACGAATTAAAATATACCAAGTGTTAAACAGTAGACTTGAGGAAGCAAGCTCTTTACGAGAAATATCCTTTGTATAATAATAGCCTGCAAAAATAGAAATCAGTAAGGCACCGATTGGCATGCCGACACTATTTGTAATAAAGTCTACAAAATCAAAAATGGAACGATCTAATATTTTGACATCTGATAGAATACCGAAAGATAGGGCACTCGGAATTCCGAAGATGAAAATAATAAGTCCACCAATCCATGCGATTTTTTTACGCTTGTCGGGTTTGTCTCCAATGGCGATAGCTACTACAATTTCTAACATTGAAATCGAAGAAGTCACTGTAGCAAACAGTAAAAGAATAAAGAAAATCGTTAAGAATAGGCCCCCAAGTGGCAATTGCTCAAAAACAGCAGGTAAGATAATAAAAACAAGCCCTGGCCCTTGGTCGGGTGTATAGCCTAGCGCGAATACAGCTGGGAAAATAACTAAACCTGCAAGAAGCGAAATAATAATATTCATAGATGCTACATTAATGGCTGAATTACCGATTTTTTCGGTTTTAGGGAGATACGATGCGTACGTAATCATAACAGCTATACCAACACTTAAGGAGAAGAATGCTTGTCCAAGCGCTTTTAAAAATGTTTCAGCATTTAAGTAAGACCAGTCAGGTACAAACATAAATTTTACGCCTTCCATTGCACCATCAAGTGTTAAGGAACGGATTACTAACACAATAAAGAAAATAAATAGTAGTGGCATCATCCACGTACTTGCTTTTTCAATCCCACCTTTAATACCTCCAGATACGATAGCAATCGTTAACAGTAAAAATAACCCTTGCACAAGTACAGCTTCAAATGGGCTAGAGATAATATTGCCAAACAAATCAGCATAATTCCCGTTATGACCATCGCTCGTTAATTGAAACGTTAATGAACGTCCTAAATAACTTAAAATCCAACCACCTACTACACTATAGAAGGATAGTATTAAACCCGCAATAATCATGCCGCCCCATCCTATTAAAAACCATGGTTTTCCTGGGGCTTGTTGTTTGAACGATGTTACAGCATCCTTTTGCCCACGACGTCCAATCATAAATTCTGCAATTAACACCGGCAAACCGATGAAAAATGTACATAAAATAAATAATAAAATAAATACACTTCCGCCGTTGGTTCCCGCCATATAGGGGAATTTCCAGATAGCGCCTAATCCTATGGCGCTACCAGCAGCAGCTAAAATAAATCCAATTTTTGTTGAAAATTGATCTCTAGATGACACGAAAATAAAGCCTCCTTATACTAAAGTTCTATTTTACCGCAAATATGGCATAACACAAGGCAAATTTCTGAAAATTGATTATAAATACTTTTTACGCCCCAACGTCTTACTACAAGTAGAATTCTTTAAACGAAATGCATGATTTACTATCAATTCTAGCGATTTTCTCAAGCTAGCCAGTTACAATTAAAATTGTAACAATTAGGAAGAACAGGTCGTTACATAGAAAAGGAGGGATAACGAGTGAATGAACCGGAATTAATCGAGCGAGCACAACAAGGTGATAAAGAAGCTTATATTGAACTAATTCGCATCCATCAGCGAACAGTTGAAAAATTTGCCTTTCAATGTGGCGTACATAGTAGTGATTTAGCGGATGTTTCACAAGAAGTTTTTGTCAAGCTATACCGTTTTTTACATCAATTCAAGCAGGATCGATTTACGACATGGCTTTATAAAGTCACACTTAATGCTACCCGTGATTATTATCGAAAAGAGCGACGTGAACAAGCAAAGGAGGAGCTGTTAAGCGCGCAGCGACAAGTCCCAAGTCCTTCAGCTGAAAAGCATGTCCTTAATTTTGAGGAAGACCGTGTATTGCATCATAGCATTCAAGCACTTGATGAAAAATATCGCTATCCGCTCGTCTTGTATTATTTTCATGAGTTGAAGTATGAGGAAATTGCCGAGGTACTTGGCATTTCGTTATCCACTGTCAAAGTACGCATATTGCGGGCAAAAGAAAAACTTAAAGTAGCTTTGACACAGGAAGGGAGTGTTGAGAATGGATGATCAACAATTTGACAAGCGCATGGCACTGTTGAAAAAATCATACGACCGAATGGAACCTCAATTAAATCCCGATAATGTTTTCAAGCAAATCGAAGAAGAAAAAGAAGAGGCACTGCCTAACCAATCGATTACCGCACAACAAAAACAAGCCGTAAAATGGCAGAAACCAGCAGTATGGGTAGCAAGCGTTGCAAGTGTGTTGCTAATTGGTCTCTTAGTATCGTTTTATACATTGAATCAACAGGAAAATACACACAGTGAAGTAACACAAGATGTGCCTGTTGAAAAGGCAGTTGAGGAAGAGATAGCAGATTACCTAACGAAAAAATTTAATAGTAAAAAGGAGGATATTAGAAAGGAATTAAAAGTGACCAAAGATGAGCTAGAAGCCTTTGATTTTATTAAAAACGCAAATTCAATGTTAGATTTTTATCTTACGACTAATTTGCATTTGAAATTAACGGATGAAAACTATGTGGAAATTATGGAAGAAAATATAATGAATCGTTTAATGACTCCTAAGCGGGCGGTAGAAAAGATAGAAACTTTTAGAAATTTAAGTTTTGAGGAATCGTTTGCCGTTTATAGTAACTACGTTATTTCCGTAGAGGAATTGGAGCGTTTTTATAGCAAGCTTCTTGAGCCTTACCAACAGCAATTAAAAGAAAAAGATGATGTAAAACAATATCCATCTAATTTACAAGCTATTATTGAAGCGGCAAATAATCAATATATGGAGTTGAAAACGGATGGAAATGGCGTGTTTTATTTTAAAGCAAATCCAATCAATGGGGAATTTGCTCCGCAGTATATCAACCAATTACATCCGGACGTTTTCGGATATTTCGAATATTTAAAAATGGGTTACTTATTATTGGCAGATGACTTACGATATACGCGAGAAGAAACGGCGCGCTCACTTAAAATAATGGAACGTACATTACTTGCAGATGTAAATGCTAGTTCTCTTGATTACAAGCTTTTAGAAGAAACCTATAAAAATACGTGGGTGGTATTATTGCTAGGTACAAAACAATATCCTGCCATAGCAAATGACGGGCAACCTCATCAGGACTATATGAAATTTTTAGAGGAAGTAGCTAGTGGAAAGTATGGTGAAGTAATGCAAAAGACCGCTGCTACTATTTTAGGAGAATTACAGCAAATGCAGCACTCCGCTACATTATCAAAACTGGAACCTTATGATATTTGGACAATACTTTTACAGACACGGCAAGAAACAGCAGGTACTATTAACGACAGTGACTTTAATGTTGTCGATATGAATGAGTCTCGTATTGCACAAATAAAAGGAATATATGAACAATATAAAAACAATAATGATGAAGCAATATTAAATCAACTACACCCAATCAATATTGCCTCACTTTACTTATATGCTGTGACCATTGACGATAAGGCAGTGCAAAATGCTTTATTAACACCAGATGCCGAAGTGGATGCAAGTATGTTACAAACGATACAGAGTCTTGATGTTTTTAGTCAGCTAGGCGAATATAATGGAATTTTTCCTACCGTCGCTGCTCGTGTTGCTATAGGCAGTCAGGAAAAGTACGGAAGGCAGTTCCTCATCAAGTTTTCAAAATCAGAGGAAGGTAATTATCGTATCACAGCAATCATGGATTGATGGGATGATTTTTTGCCCCACTTATTGACGTATGTTATAATTTATCGTGATATATACGTAGCAAACATATAGAAAGTGGGCAAAGGTTATGGCAAAAAAATATGAATTAGGAGACGTATTGACCGGAAAAGTTACAGGTATTCAACCGTACGGTGCATTTGTAGCACTTGATGACGATACACAAGGGCTCGTGCATATTTCTGAAATTACGTACGGCTTTGTAAAAGACGTCAGTGAGTTTTTATCAGTTGGGCAAGAGGTTGAAGTCAAGGTACTTGAAATCGATGAAGCGGCCGAAAAAATTAGTTTATCGATTCGTGCCTTACAAGAGCGCCCAGCAGCAAGAAAAAAAGACGCACCACCCCGAAAATCATTACAGGATCGAGTGGATGAATCCGATGCGAATGGTTTTAATTCCTTAAAAGATAAATTACAGGACTGGATCGAACAGTCAGGACATTAAAAAACAAGGATGCTTTCATGTGAAGGCATCCTCGTTTTTTATTTTTTATGATTTAGCCCTTTTTCATCTTCCGTATGCGATATTGCAGGTTTTGTCGGCTCATACCGAGAGCACCAGCAGCCTTTGTTATATTGCCTTCATATAGATTTAAGACATTTTGCACATAATAGGATTCGGCTTCTCGTAAATAAGCATCGAGAGGCATGACATCGTTTTGCTGGTGGAACATGAAAAATTCAGGTTCATGGTCAGATGTGTCTTGGCTTTGCACTTTAAATCGAAAATGAACAGGTAGTAAATCAAACGTAACGGTTGATTCTGTTGTCATAAACGAAACGATTTCATCTAGCAATAGTTCGAGTTCCTTTAAGTTTCCTGGCCAATCATATTGTAAGAATAATGCTTGGACATCCGGTGCAAGTTCTGCCACATTTGACGCAAATCGCTCACGATGACGACTAAAATAATCTGCCACGAACGGTAAAATATCTTCTTTGCGATCTGTTAAATTTGGAATAGTAATGGACATTGTTGCAAAGAAATAATAGAGAGATTTAGACAGCTTATTTTCTGCAATAAGTGTAATTGGGTCACTGCCGACACTACCGATTAGCATATATTTGGATGGTGGTAATGACTGTAATAACTCAAGTAACTGTTCCTGAATTGGAAGACTTAAAAAATCAATACGTTCGAAGAAAAAAGTATAGGCTTTATCATCTTGTAAAAGTTCCTGCACCTTATCGAGCACTGATTTTGCCGAACGTCGACTAAATAATGTAACAAAGGCTTCAGGATCAGTAGAAGCTGCATGATGAATACCTTCTGCAACTAAATCTTTGCCTGTACCAGATTCACCGATAAGTAAAACAGGTAATTTTACCGCCGCTGCTTTTTTAGCGTTGACAATAACTTGTTGCATTGCTTCAGATACTGCTGTAATCATATCAAAAGTTAAAGGTTCACCATATCGTCGTAGCGGCTGATAGACTAATTTTTCTAAAGATGTGATATCACGTGCGAATTCAATCGCACCAATCAATTGATTATTTTTAAAAAGAGGGAATGTATCATTAATGGTTGTAATTTCATGGCCGTTTTTATTCCAATAGGTTTGTTTCACATTCATTTCTTGTAAACCGGTTTGTAACACCCGCATTAAAGTACTTTCATGTTGACGGAAGGAAAACAATTCAATAATTGAACGATCTGCTAATTCATCAAAATGAAATCCTTCGATTTCTTTCATTTTTGAATTATAGATAATTGTTTTACCCGTTACGTCAATCGCATGTATACCAACGGATACATTAGTTGCAATAAACTCATAAAAGGGTAGTAATGGTTCAGAATTATTCATAAAATGTGCACCTCAAAAATTTTTTACTTGAAATATGCAACGAAATTTTGCATTATAATAAGTGTAAGAATATTTTATACGCAAAAATATTTTGCGTCAATAGTTTTTGCATACTAAATATTTACAGCTCACAAAAGGAGGATATAGTATGATTCCATACAAACATGAACCATTTACAGATTTTTCTCAAGAGGCAAATTACAACGCATATTTAGAGGCATTAAATAAAGTTGAAAGTTATTTAGGTCAAGACTATCCATTAATTATTGGTGGAGAGCGCATTACTACAGAAGATAAAATCGTTTCATATAACCCAGCAAAAAAAACACAGGTGATTGGTCGCGTTTCAAAAGCAAGCAGAGAATTAGCTGAAAAAGCAATGCAAGTAGCTGACGAAACATTTAAAACATGGAAAAAAGTAGACCCAGCGATTCGCGCTGATGTGTTATTCAAAGCAGCGGCAATTATCCGTCGTCGTAAACATGAGTTTTCAGCATTATTGACAAAAGAAGCAGGTAAACCTTGGAATGAAGCAGATGCAGATACAGCAGAAGCAATTGACTTCTTAGAATACTATGGTCGCCAAATGTTACGTATTAAAGACGGCCAACCAGTAGAAAGTCGCCCAGGCGAATACAACCGTTATGATTACATCCCATTAGGAATCGGTATCGTTATTTCACCATGGAACTTCCCATTCGCAATTATGGCTGGTACTACAGTAGCAGCTTTAGTAACAGGGAATACAGTATTATTAAAGCCAGCTTCAACTACACCAGTTGTTGCATATAAATTTATCGAAGTTTTAGAAGAAGCAGGATTACCAGCAGGTGCTGTTAACTACGTACCAGGTTCTGGTGCAGAAGTTGGTGATTACTTAGTTGATCATCCGAAAACGCGCTTTATCAGCTTCACTGGTTCTCGTGATGTTGGTTTACGTATTAACCAACGTGCAGCAACACATAACGAAGGTCAAATTTGGATTAAACGCGTTATCGCTGAAATGGGCGGTAAAGATACAATTGTAGTCGATAAAGAAGCAGACTTAGAGCTTGCAGCACAATCAATTGTAAAATCAGCTTTCGGCTTCTCAGGTCAAAAATGTTCAGCATGCTCTCGTGCTGTTATCGTAGAAGATGTTTATGACACAGTAGTGAACCGTGTAGCAGAGCTTACTAATGAATTAACAATCGGTGACCCAGCTGACAACAGCAACTTCATGGCAACAGTAATCGACCAAGCAGCTTTCAATAAAATTACTGAATACATTGAAATCGGGAAAAAAGAAGGACGCCTTGTAGCAGGTGGTACAGCAGATGATTCTGTTGGTTACTTCATCAACCCAACAGTGTTTGCAGACGTAGATCCTTCTGCTCGCATCATGAAAGAAGAAATTTTCGGACCAGTTGTAGCAATTGCAAAAGCAAAAGATTTCGATGAAGCGATTGAAATTGCAAACGACACAGAATACGGCTTAACAGGTGCGGTTATTACAAATAATCGTATGAACCTAGAAAAAGCGCGTGAAGATTTCCACGTTGGTAACTTATACTTCAACCGTGGTTGTACAGGTGCTATCGTTGGTTACCAACCATTTGGTGGTTTCAACATGTCTGGTACTGACTCAAAAGCTGGTGGCCCAGACTACCTACAACTTCATATGCAAGCAAAAACAACTTCAGAAATGCTTTAATTTTTACTGATTTTAATGTGGGACGACACCACATGTTCAAAGATAGACTGTTCTAGTAAGTAGAAAAAGTTAGCACACCTCGTAGAAAATAAATTCTACGAGGTGCGCGATTTAACCATATGAAGGTCAACAAATATTTTTTGTTTCTATTATATAGTCCTTTTTCAGCTCTACTAGGCAGTCTTATCTTTCATAGATTTTTATTATGAGTTAGTAGGGAGAGTGCTTTATGACAAAATCACAACAAGTTATTGAACAAACACAAAATTATGGTGCTGCAAACTATCATCCACTGCCAATCGTTATTGCAGAGGCTGAAGGTGCTTGGGTTAAAGATCCAGAAGGAAACAAATACTTAGATATGTTATCAGCATATTCTGCAGTAAATCAGGGACATCGTCATCCAAAAATTATTGCTGCATTAAAAGAACAAGCTGATAAAGTAACATTAACTTCTCGTGCATTTTACAGTGAAAACTTAGGTGAATGGTATGAGCTTGTAGGAAAATTAACAAATAAACAAATGGTTTTACCTATGAATACGGGTGCAGAAGCAGTGGAAACTGCATTTAAAGCAGCTCGTCGTTGGGCTTATGATGTAAAAGGTGTTGAAGAAGGCAAAGCAGAACTAATCGCTTGTAATGGAAACTTCCACGGGCGTACGATGCTAGCAGTATCTTTATCATCTGATGAAGAATATCGTCGCGGTTTTGGACCGATGTTACCTAACATTAAACTTGTAGATTATGGTAATTTAGAAGCGTTAAAAGCTGCAATTACACCAAATACAGCAGCATTTTTACTTGAGCCAATTCAAGGGGAAGCTGGTATCGTTATACCACCAGAAGGTTTCTTAAAAGCAGCTCGTGAACTATGCCGTGAAAACAATGTGTTATTTATTGCAGATGAAATTCAAGCAGGATTAGCTCGTACAGGTAAAATGTTTGCTTGTGATTGGGAAGAAGTAGAGCCTGATATGTACATTTTAGGAAAAGCATTAGGCGGCGGTGTATTCCCAATTTCTTGTGTAGCTGCAAATCGTGATATTTTAGGTGTCTTCAACCCAGGTTCTCATGGTTCAACTTTCGGAGGTAACCCTTTAGCTTGTGCTGTTTCTATCGCATCTATTAAAGTTTTATTAGATGAAAAATTAGCAGAGCGTTCACAAGAACTAGGTGAATATTTCAAAGGGAAATTACGTGAAATTAACAACCCAATCATTAAGGAAGTTCGTGGTCGTGGTTTATTTATCGGTATGGAATTAACAGAGGCAGCGCGTCCATATTGTGAAAAGTTAAAAGAATTAGGCTTATTATGTAAAGAAACACATGATACAGTTATTCGTTTTGCACCACCATTAGTTATTTCTCAAGAAGATTTAGATTGGTCAATTGCTCAAATTGAAAAAGTATTTAAACTTTAACAAAATGTTCACATTTTATTTCGGAAGTGTGTTACAATGATGCCGATATACTATCATTATAAAAACAAAGAGGCGATTTAATATGTCTGAAAACTTAAATCTGTTCACATCAACTCAAGATGTTATTCAAGATGCTCTTAATAAACTAGGCTATGACGAAGCAATGTATGAATTACTGAAAGAACCGCTTCGTATGCTACAAGTACGCATTCCAGTTAAAATGGATGATGGTACGACAAAAGTATTTACTGGTTACCGTGCTCAGCACAATGATGCAGTAGGACCAACAAAAGGTGGCGTGCGTTTCCACCCAGCTGTTTCAGAAGAGGAAGTTAAAGCGCTTTCAATGTGGATGACATTGAAATGTGGAATCGTTGATCTACCATATGGCGGAGGTAAAGGCGGTGTCATCTGTGACCCACGTCAAATGTCAATGGGTGAGATTGAACGTCTAAGCCGTGGTTATGTACGTGCGGTAAGTCAAATCGTGGGACCAACAAAAGATATTCCTGCGCCAGACGTATTTACAAATGCACAAATTATGGCATGGATGATGGATGAATATAGCCGTATGGACGAATTCAACTCTCCAGGGTTCATCACAGGTAAGCCACTTGTACTTGGTGGTTCTCAAGGTCGCGATCGTGCAACTGCTCAAGGTGTAACAATCGTTATTGAAGAAGCTGCGAAAAAACGTGGTATTGATATTAAAGGTGCTCGCGTTGTTATTCAAGGATTTGGTAACGCAGGTAGCTTCTTAGCTAAATTCATGAATGATTTAGGTGCCAAAGTAATTGGTATTTCAGATGCATATGGTGCTCTTCATGATCCTGAAGGTTTAGATATCGACTACTTATTAGATCGTCGTGATAGCTTCGGAACTGTAACAACATTATTCGAAAACACAATTTCAAATAAAGATCTTTTAGAGCTTGATTGTGATATTTTAGTTCCTGCCGCAATTGAAAACCAAATTACTGCTGACAATGCGCATAATATTAAAGCAAACATTGTCGTAGAAGCAGCAAATGGTCCAACGACAGCAGAAGCGACAAAAATTTTAACAGAGCGTGGCATTTTACTTGTACCTGATGTATTAGCATCTGCAGGTGGTGTTACAGTATCTTACTTCGAGTGGGTACAAAATAACCAAGGTTATTACTGGACAGAAGAAGAAGTAGAAGAACGCCTGTACAAAAAAATGGTTGAAGCATTTGAAAATGTTTATACAACAGCCACTACACGTAACATCAATATGCGCTTAGCTGCATATATGGTTGGTGTGCGTCGTACTGCAGAAGCATCACGCTTCCGCGGTTGGGTTTAATCTATCGAAAAGGGTCGTCTCCAATTTGGAGCGACCCTTTTTTGTATAGAATGAAGCTGTGTGCCATTACGAAAGTTAAACTTAACAAAACTTGTTACGACGACTTTTTTGGTTTGTCAGTAGATTACAAGATGAATGAGTTGTGCCTGTGCCTGAAAAAATACATAGGGCATATGTGGATTATTGCGCGCGCGTATAATGGTGCTTAAATCTTTGCTTTCTACTCTAGAAATATGAGAAAATCCAACTAGAAAGGGGCGATTTCCATGAATTCATTTACATTTTATAATCCAGTGAAGTTACATTTTGGTGAAGATGCGTTGGAAAAATTACCGAAAGAATTAGCGCAGTTCGGACAGAAGGTGCTAGTTGTTTATGGCGGAGGTAGCATTAAAAAGAATGGTGTATATAATGCTGTCATTGAGAAATTACAAGAAGCGGGTAAGTCCATTTTTGAATTGAGCGGTGTTGAGCCAAATCCACGTGTAGAGACAGCTCGTCTAGGCATAGAGATTTGTAAAAAAGAAGGGATTGACCTTGTGCTCGCTGTTGGTGGTGGTTCTGTTATTGACTGCTCCAAATTAATAGTAGCCGGGGCAAAATATGACGGGGACGCATGGGATATTGTTAAAAGAAAATTTATTGTGAAAGATGCATTACCGTTAGGAACAGTGTTAACCTTAGCTGCAACAGGCTCTGAAATGAATTCCGGTTCGGTTATTACGAACGCTTCAACGGAAGAAAAATTTAGTTGGGGTAGCCCAGCTGTCTTCCCTAAGTTTTCTATTTTAAATCCAGCATACACAGTGACTGTGCCGAAAAATCATACAGTTTACGGTATAGTGGATATGATGTCCCATGTCTTTGAACAATACTTCCATAATGCGACCAATACACCCATTACTGATGAAATGTGTGAAGGTGTATTACGAACAGTAATTAGCACGGCCCCTAAACTTATCGAAGATTTAGAGAATGTGACATTACGTGAAACGATTTTACTAGCAGGAACAATTGGTTTAAATGGCTTTTTATCAATTGGTTCCCAAGGGGATTGGGCTTCGCACAATATTGAACATGCCGTATCTGCCATTTATGATATCCCGCATGCGGGTGGTTTAGCAATTTTGCAACCACATTGGATGCGTCTAAACGTATCGGTTAATCCTGAGCGCTTTGCAGGTATTGCGACACGTGTCTTTGGTGTTGATGCAACTGGAAAGACAACCGAGGAAGTTGCCCATGAGGGGATTGATCGTCTATCGGCATTTTGGACATCTTTAGGTGCACCTAATCGTTTAGCCGATTATGATATTGACGATGCTAAATTCAATCAAATTGTTGAACATGCCATGGAAAACGGACCTTTTGGCAACTTCAATAAGTTGCAGGAAAAAGATGTACGTACAATTTTACAAAATGCACGTTAGGTTATAGTGTGACAGTAAAGGATGTATCGAAAAGTGAGGTTATCACTTTTGATACATCTTTTTTATTTTACTCATTACATAAAATCAATTACAAGCGCCTGTCTATTATTTGGGTTAATTGTCAAAATTGTTCAGAATTTGTTCAGGTAATTTTTTTAAAATGAATGTAATCATTTTTGAATTGACAGGGGATGTAGAGAGAATGTTAAAACAATTGATTGAAAATCATATTACGATGCACTGTGAGAGTCATTTTTTTCAGCCGAATATTTACGAACTGAAAAATTGTATCGAAGTATTAGGAATTGAAGCGACTGCGTTACGAATGGACAATGATCAAATTGCCGCAGGATATGTAGTCGACAATCGTATATTTTTTAAAAGCATGCGATATGGACAAACGACGATCACATTAACTGATGGTCAAAGGGAAGCGATTGTGCAACTTTACGTTCGTCCTTCTGGAGAAATGATGCTAGAGGTAACGCCGAATTTAGAAGATGCTGAAATCGTGCTTGTATATTATCGAACGATTTTAGCTGAAACGGCAATAGCAATTGATTTAAAAGGGGCTTTGAAGCACTATCTAGTAGCGCATAATCTTATGAATGATGAAGATGCCATTACCGAAGTGCATTATAAATCGATGCATCCGAATGTACTAAAAGATTCCTATGCGGGTAATTTTGTTTTAGGTTGTCGTCCGGACGGAGAGCCGTTAACAAATGCTGAAGAATTTGATTTAGCCAATCGTCTGGCTACATTAGAATTCTCAAAAATTATAATTCAACAGGATGGCATACAAAAAATGATCTGTTTAAGAATGCTATTAACTTTTATGATTACGGATTATGTAATTGTCTCATAGAAGGTTAAATGCTTTTGTCAATGATAGAACTTTGTACGTATTCTTATACTAAATAGCCAACTGCCTAACGTTGGCAATTGGCTATTTGTTTATTGTTCTTTTGTAGGTCGTTCTCCAACATGTTGCCAATTTAATCTACCATCATCCTCATCAAATAAAATGGCTACTTTTGATACGCCTTTTTGACTTAGAAGTACTTCTGTTAAATGGTCACGTACATCATCTAAATAAGCAAGGGATAAATTCGGGTCTGCTTCTGCCACAAGCTCTACATGTAGAAATTCTCCTTCTTTCATCACTTCTAAACGAACGATATCTTTAATATTTGGGTTATCCATTACAAGGTGAGCAATATGATTCAGCATTTCTTCATCCGTTTCACCGATAACACCACGTGCGTTATCTAGGAATACCTTGCCAACTACATAAAACATCATACAGCCAATAATAATTGACACAAGTCCTTCAATTCTCGCCCAACCAGTAAAATGTGCAATTAAGATGGCGGCAAAGGCTAAAACGTTACCACCAGTAGCTACTAAATCTTCCATAAAAACTAATTTAGTGGCAGGTTTTGCACGTTTTAAATACGTAAATGCTTTTGCAATAGAAGCTAGGCCAGCCTTTTCTTGTCCAGCCTCATGTAGCACCTCGACTGCTGCTTTTGCAAGAACCGTACCTTCTAATACAATCCCAATAAACAACACACCAAGTGCAATAAACATTCCTTTCGATTCACCTGAAGGATGCATAAAATGATGCCAGCCTTCCTTAATCGTCTCATAAGATAGGATGGCTACAATGATTACGGCGAATAAGCATACAAGATTAACAATTCGACCAAAGCCTCCTGGGAATTGCTTTGTAGGTGCTTTTTTCGAAAGGGCGGAGCCGATATAGACGAAAAATTGGTTTGCAGCATCACCAAGGGAATGCATCATTTCGGCAAACATAGCCACATTGCCTGTGAAGAAAAAAGCAATCCCTTTAATGATTCCTAAAAAGGTGTTTACAAATGCAGCCATAAGGGAGGGTTTATTACCGTCTTTTAATAGTTTTAATATTTCTGTCATAGAGTCCTCCAACTAGTTTAAAATTTCCATTTCTATTTTTTCAATATAAGGTAAGGTACGTAATGAACGATAAAACGACAGTAAGTTATCTGAGACAATTAACGATAAACGGAAATCTAATTCGTGTAATACTTGATTATTCGCCATTGGTATATCTTTAATACGAATATTTTCAATTACAATGTTGTTTTCCTTTAAAAAAAGAAGAAATGATTCTGTATGGTCATCATTATCAATCTGAACCTTTAATGATACTTCTCGCATCCGAATTCGTTTTGGTCCAATTTTCATAAGAAAAGGAGATAACACTTCGATGCCAAAAACAATGATAATAACAGCTAGTGTTGCATCCATATAAAAGCCTGCGCCAACAGCAATCCCAATGCCAGCAGCTCCCCAGATCATAGCTGCAGTCGTTAAACCAGAAATGCTATCATTACCGCGTCTTAAAATGACACCTGCCCCAAGAAATCCGATGCCACTAACTACTTGTGCTGCTAAACGAAGGGGATCCATCGTAATGTTTATATCTCCCCTTGGAGGTGTTGAGTATGCAGTCTCGATAGAAATAATAGTTAGTAAGCAACTAAATGTAGCAATCACTAAACTTGTTTTTAATCCAACAGGTTTCTTTTTTAATTCCCTTTCAATACCGATTACTAAACTTAATGTGGCTGCAATCACTAATTTTATTCCAACTTCATATGTAATCATATTCTCCAATAATGTTTCCAAACGCAACCCTCCATTGTTATTTCGTATTGCTAAGAGATATGCAAGCTGTCATTATTATATGTACATTACTTTTTTGTATTGTACATCACGCAAGTAATGAAGTATAAGTTTTTTTATGGAGGTGGATTCAATGAGTGAACCGAAGATTCATCCATATATTCCAATTTTCATAGGTGTTATATCAGTATCTTTATCTGCTATTTTTGTGAAATTAGCAACTGCGGATGCTGGTGTTATTGCTTTTTATCGTATGTTGTTTTCTGTCATAATTATGGCACCACTATTTTTTTGGAAATATACCAATGAATTAAAACAGCTATCTATTCGTGATTGGTGTTTTTCTTCTATAGCGGGTGTTTTTTTAGCTTTTCACTTTATTTTGTGGTTTGAGTCACTAAATTACACATCTGTTGCAAGCTCAACTGTGCTTGTGACACTTCAACCACTTTTTGCGTTTGTAGGTACATACTTTTTCTTTAAAGAGGCAATTACTGTGAAAACTATTTTCGCGGGGGCTATTGCCATTGTTGGCAGTGTGTTAATAAGCTGGGGTGATTTTAAACTAAGTGGATCTGCTTTCTATGGGGATATGCTTGCATTAATTGCTTGTGCACTTATTACAATATACTTACTATTTGGGCAAGATGTACGAAAGCGATTATCACTTGTGACTTATACAATGATTGTTTACGCAGTAAGTACGATTACATTGTTTTTCTATGTTTTATTAAAGGGGGAATTATTCGGTCCGTATTCGTCTATGGATTGGATGTGGTTTATTTTATTGGCAATTGTCCCTAATTTATTAGGTCATACTTTATTTAATTGGTCTATTAAATATGTTAGTACGAATGTTGTATCAATTGCTATATTATTTGAACCAATTGGAGCGGCCGTATTAGCTTTTATTATTTTTAAAGAGTATTTAATCGCTACACAAATCATTGGTGGATGCATTGTAATAGCAGGGATTCTACTGTTTGTAGTGGATGATAAAAAGATTTTAAAGTTTTTTAAGAAAAAAGCTTGATTTTTATATTGCTATATTATATATTATTACTTGTCCTTAACAAGAAGGACGACATGAAAAAAGAAATTAAAAAGTTGTTGACTTCTTGTTGAATACAAGTTATGATAATAAAGTCGCTGAAAACAAGCGAAAATAAATGAACCTTGAAAACTGAACAAGCAAAACGTAATCAATATAGTTTTTACTAGCTAACTTCGTTAGTGAACAAAACAAAATTTTGGACATCAAAATTGATGCCAGCAAAACAATTTGAGCTAATCAAATTTCTTTTATGGAGAGTTTGATCCTGGCTCAGGACGAACGCTGGCGGCGTGCCTAATACATGCAAGTCGAGCGAACAGAGAAGGAGCTTGCTCCTTTGACGTTAGCGGCGGACGGGTGAGTAACACGTGGGCAACCTACCCTATAGTTTGGGATAACTCCGGGAAACCGGGGCTAATACCGAATAATCTCTTGTCCCTCATGGGACAATACTGAAAGACGGTCTCGGCTGTCGCTATAGGATGGGCCCGCGGCGCATTAGCTAGTTGGTGAGGTAACGGCTCACCAAGGCAACGATGCGTAGCCGACCTGAGAGGGTGATCGGCCACACTGGGACTGAGACACGGCCCAGACTCCTACGGGAGGCAGCAGTAGGGAATCTTCCACAATGGGCGAAAGCCTGATGGAGCAACGCCGCGTGAGTGAAGAAGGATTTCGGTTCGTAAAACTCTGTTGTAAGGGAAGAACAAGTACAGTAGTAACTGGCTGTACCTTGACGGTACCTTATTAGAAAGCCACGGCTAACTACGTGCCAGCAGCCGCGGTAATACGTAGGTGGCAAGCGTTGTCCGGAATTATTGGGCGTAAAGCGCGCGCAGGTGGTTTCTTAAGTCTGATGTGAAAGCCCACGGCTCAACCGTGGAGGGTCATTGGAAACTGGGAGACTTGAGTGCAGAAGAGGATAGTGGAATTCCAAGTGTAGCGGTGAAATGCGTAGAGATTTGGAGGAACACCAGTGGCGAAGGCGACTATCTGGTCTGTAACTGACACTGAGGCGCGAAAGCGTGGGGAGCAAACAGGATTAGATACCCTGGTAGTCCACGCCGTAAACGATGAGTGCTAAGTGTTAGGGGGTTTCCGCCCCTTAGTGCTGCAGCTAACGCATTAAGCACTCCGCCTGGGGAGTACGGTCGCAAGACTGAAACTCAAAGGAATTGACGGGGGCCCGCACAAGCGGTGGAGCATGTGGTTTAATTCGAAGCAACGCGAAGAACCTTACCAGGTCTTGACATCCCGTTGACCACTGTAGAGATATGGTTTTCCCTTCGGGGACAACGGTGACAGGTGGTGCATGGTTGTCGTCAGCTCGTGTCGTGAGATGTTGGGTTAAGTCCCGCAACGAGCGCAACCCTTGATCTTAGTTGCCATCATTTAGTTGGGCACTCTAAGGTGACTGCCGGTGACAAACCGGAGGAAGGTGGGGATGACGTCAAATCATCATGCCCCTTATGACCTGGGCTACACACGTGCTACAATGGACGATACAAACGGTTGCCAACTCGCGAGAGGGAGCTAATCCGATAAAGTCGTTCTCAGTTCGGATTGTAGGCTGCAACTCGCCTACATGAAGCCGGAATCGCTAGTAATCGCGGATCAGCATGCCGCGGTGAATACGTTCCCGGGCCTTGTACACACCGCCCGTCACACCACGAGAGTTTGTAACACCCGAAGTCGGTGAGGTAACCTTTTGGAGCCAGCCGCCGAAGGTGGGATAGATGATTGGGGTGAAGTCGTAACAAGGTAGCCGTATCGGAAGGTGCGGCTGGATCACCTCCTTTCTAAGGATATTTTCGGAATACAAACCTTGGGTTTGTAAGATTACGTTTTGCGTTCAGTTTTGAAGGTTCATTCTTCTGAATGAAACACTTCAAAATTTGTTCTTTGAAAACTGGATAAAACGACATTGAAATTGTAACAAACACATTTATTTTTTTAAGTTTTTTATAGGCTTAATAACTAAATAGGGTTTCAAGACACAAGCAGTTCTAGGAAGCGAACGAGTGAATAAAGGAGCGTACTTACGTACGTGACTGATTGAACGAGAGAAGCTGACAACGAAATGCGCAGTGGATTGGAAGCCGATAGGTTAAGTTATTAAGGGCGCACGGCGAATGCCTTGGCACTAGGAGCCGAAGAAGGACGGCACTAACACCGATATGCTTCGGGGAGCTGTAAGTGAGCTTTGATCCGGAGATTTCCGAATGGGGGAACCCACTACGTTTAATCGCGTAGTATCTTGACGTGAATACATAGCGTCTTGAAGGCAGACCCAGGGAACTGAAACATCTAAGTACCTGGAGGAAGAGAAAGAAAAATCGATTCCCTGAGTAGCGGCGAGCGAAACGGGAAGAGCCCAAACCAAGAGGCTTGCCTCTTGGGGTTGTAGGACACTCTATACGGAGTTACAAAGGAATGAGTTAGATGAAGCGACTTGGAAAGGTCCGCCAGAGCAGGTAAAAGCCCTGTAGTCGAAAGTTCGTTCCCTCCAGAGTGGATCCTGAGTACGGCGGAACACGTGAAATTCCGTCGGAATCCGGGAGGACCATCTCCCAAGGCTAAATACTACCTAGTGACCGATAGTGAACCAGTACCGTGAGGGAAAGGTGAAAAGCACCCCGGAAGGGGAGTGAAAGAGATCCTGAAACCGTGTGCCTACAAGTAGTTAGAGCCCGTTAATGGGTGATAGCGTGCCTTTTGTAGAATGAACCGGCGAGTTACGATTACGTGCGAGGTTAAGCTTTAGAAGGCGGAGCCGCAGCGAAAGCGAGTCTGAATAGGGCGAATTAGTACGTGGTCGTAGACCCGAAACCAGGTGATCTACCCATGTCCAGGGTGAAGGTGAGGTAACACTTACTGGAGGCCCGAACCCACGCACGTTGAAAAGTGCGGGGATGAGGTGTGGGTAGCGGAGAAATTCCAATCGAACTTGGAGATAGCTGGTTCTCTCCGAAATAGCTTTAGGGCTAGCCTCGTGATGAGAATACTGGAGGTAGAGCACTGTTTGGACTAGGGGGCCATCCCGGTTTACCGAATTCAGACAAACTCCGAATGCCAGATATTTATACACGGGAGTCAGACTGCGAGTGATAAGATCCGTAGTCAAAAGGGAAACAGCCCAGACCACCAGCTAAGGTCCCAAAGTAATCGTTAAGTGGAAAAGGATGTGGCGTTGCACAGACAACCAGGATGTTGGCTTAGAAGCAGCCATCATTTAAAGAGTGCGTAATAGCTCACTGGTCGAGTGACGCTGCGCCGAAAATGTATCGGGGCTAAACGATTCACCGAAGCTGTGGATTGACATCTACGATGTCAGTGGTAGGAGAGCGTTCTAAGTGCGTTGAAGTCAGACCGGAAGGACTGGTGGAGCGCTTAGAAGTGAGAATGCCGGTATGAGTAGCGAAAGACGGGTGAGAATCCCGTCCACCGTATGACTAAGGTTTCCTGAGGAAGGCTCGTCCGCTCAGGGTTAGTCGGGACCTAAGCCGAGGCCGATAGGCGTAGGCGATGGACAACAGGTTGATATTCCTGTACCACCTCCTCACCGTTTGAGAAATGGGGGGACGCAGTAGGATAGGGTAAGCGCGCCGTTGGTTGTGCGCGTCCAAGCAGTAAGGCGTGTGTGTAGGCAAATCCGCACACTGTAACGTTGAGCTGTGATGGCGAGTCCGTATGGACGAAGTTCCTGATTTCACACTGCCAAGAAAAGCCTCTATCGAGGTGAGAGGTGCCCGTACCGCAAACCGACACAGGTAGTCGAGGAGAGAATCCTAAGGTGTGCGAGAGAACTCTCGTTAAGGAACTCGGCAAAATGACCCCGTAACTTCGGGAGAAGGGGTGCTCTTGAGCGTGCAAGCGCATGAGAGCCGCAGTGAATAGGCCCAGGCGACTGTTTAGCAAAAACACAGGTCTCTGCAAAACCGTAAGGTGACGTATAGGGGCTGACGCCTGCCCGGTGCTGGAAGGTTAAGAGGAGTGGTTAGCGCAAGCGAAGCTGCGAATTGAAGCCCCAGTAAACGGCGGCCGTAACTATAACGGTCCTAAGGTAGCGAAATTCCTTGTCGGGTAAGTTCCGACCCGCACGAAAGGCGTAACGATCTGGGCACTGTCTCAACGAGAGACTCGGTGAAATTATAGTACCTGTGAAGATGCAGGTTACCCGCGACAGGACGGAAAGACCCCGTGGAGCTTTACTGTAGCCTGATATTGAATTTTGGTACAACTTGTACAGGATAGGTAGGAGCCAGAGATCTCGGAGCGCCAGCTTCGAAGGAGGCGTCGGTGGGATACTACCCTGGTTGTATTGAAATTCTAACCCATGCCCCTTAGCGGGGCAGGAGACAGTGTCAGGCGGACAGTTTGACTGGGGCGGTCGCCTCCTAAAAGGTAACGGAGGCGCCCAAAGGTTCCCTCAGAATGGTTGGAAATCATTCGTAGAGTGTAAAGGCACAAGGGAGCTTGACTGCGAGACCTACAAGTCGAGCAGGGTCGAAAGACGGGCTTAGTGATCCGGTGGTTCCGCATGGAAGGGCCATCGCTCAACGGATAAAAGCTACCCCGGGGATAACAGGCTTATCTCCCCCAAGAGTCCACATCGACGGGGAGGTTTGGCACCTCGATGTCGGCTCATCGCATCCTGGGGCTGTAGTCGGTCCCAAGGGTTGGGCTGTTCGCCCATTAAAGCGGTACGCGAGCTGGGTTCAGAACGTCGTGAGACAGTTCGGTCCCTATCCGTCGTGGGCGTAGGAAATTTGAGAGGAGCTGTCCTTAGTACGAGAGGACCGGGATGGACACACCGCTGGTGTACCAGTTGTCTTGCCAAAGGCATCGCTGGGTAGCTATGTGTGGACGGGATAAGTGCTGAAAGCATCTAAGCATGAAGCCCCCCTCAAGATGAGATTTCCCATTACGCAAGTAAGTAAGATCCCTCAAAGACGATGAGGTAGATAGGTTCGAGGTGGAAGTGTGGTGACACATGGAGCTGACGAATACTAATCGATCGAGGACTTAACCAAAAGTTTGAAACATTCAATGCACCGTTTATCCAGTTTTGAAAGAACAATCTTTCAATTAAATACTGTCTAGTGATGATGGCAAAGAGGTCACACCCGTTCCCATACCGAACACGGAAGTTAAGCTCTTTAGCGCCGATGGTAGTTGGGGGCTTCCCCCTGTGAGAGTAGGACGTCGCTAGGCATAATACCCAGGAGGATTAGCTCAGCTGGGAGAGCATCTGCCTTACAAGCAGAGGGTCGGCGGTTCGAGCCCGTCATCCTCCACCATATGCCGGTTTAGCTCAGCAGGTAGAGCAACTGACTTGTAATCAGTAGGTCGTGGGTTCGATTCCTATAGCCGGCACCATTTTTTTGAGCCATTAGCTCAGTTGGTAGAGCATCTGACTTTTAATCAGAGGGTCGAAGGTTCGAGTCCTTCATGGCTCACCATTTTTAATTGCCAACAATAAAATGCGGGTGTGGCGGAATTGGCAGACGCACTAGACTTAGGATCTAGCGCCGCGAGGCGTGGGGGTTCGACTCCCTTCACCCGCACCATTTTATTTGAATTTATATAATTGCCAGGATAAATAATCTTATGCACATGCGGAAGTAGTTCAGTGGTAGAACACCACCTTGCCAAGGTGGGGGTCGCGAGTTCGAACCTCGTCTTCCGCTCCAAATGTGCCGGGGTGGCGGAACTGGCAGACGCACAGGACTTAAAATCCTGCGGTAGGTGACTACCGTGCCGGTTCGATTCCGGCCCTCGGCACCATTTTTTATTAAGCGCCCGTAGCTCAATTGGATAGAGCGTCTGACTACGGATCAGAAGGTTGTGGGTTCGACTCCTGCCGGGCGCGCCAATAAATGAACGGGAAGTAGCTCAGCTTGGTAGAGCACTTGGTTTGGGACCAAGGGGTCGCAGGTTCGAATCCTGTCTTCCCGACCATTTCCAAAAATCTGTAATTTATGGGGCCTTAGCTCAGCTGGGAGAGCGCCTGCCTTGCACGCAGGAGGTCAGCGGTTCGATCCCGCTAGGCTCCACCATAATTTATAACCAGTATAAAGATCCTGGCGGCGTAGCTCAGCTGGCTAGAGCGTACGGTTCATACCCGTAAGGTCGGGGGTTCGATCCCCTCTGCCGCCATCTTAAAGGACCTTTAGCTCAGTTGGTTAGAGCAGACGGCTCATAACCGTCCGGTCGCAGGTTCGAGTCCTGCAAGGTCCACCATTTATATAATAGTACGGAGGTATACCCAAGTCTGGCTGAAGGGATCGGTCTTGAAAACCGACAGGCGGGTAACACCGCGCGGGGGTTCGAATCCCTCTACCTCCTCCAGTTTTAATTTTAGTAAATGGTGTACAAAAACTCGAAGTGAATAAACATATTATCGCGGGGTGGAGCAGTGGTAGCTCGTCGGGCTCATAACCCGAAGGTCGTTGGTTCAAATCCAGCCCCCGCAACCAAATGGTCCCGTGGTGTAGCGGTTAACATGCCTGCCTGTCACGCAGGAGATCGCCGGTTCGATCCCGGTCGGGACCGCCATTTTAAAATAGGTTCAGTAAAAGTATATGGGTCAGTAGCTCAGTTGGTAGAGCATTAGATTGAAGCTCTAAGTGTCGGCGGTTCGATTCCGTCCTGACCCACCATATACGCGGGTGTAGTTTAATGGTAAAACCTCAGCCTTCCAAGCTGATGTCGTGAGTTCGATTCTCATCACCCGCTCCAATGGGCCTATAGCTCAGCTGGTTAGAGCGCACGCCTGATAAGCGTGAGGTCGATGGTTCGAGTCCATTTAGGCCCACCATTATTCCGAAGTAGCTCAGTTGGTAGTAGCACCTGACTGTTAATCAGGTTGTCGCAGGTTCGAGTCCTGCCTTCGGAGCCATTTTTTTATTTATGGGGAAGTACTCAAGAGGCTGAAGAGGCGCCCCTGCTAAGGGTGTAGGTCGGGTAACCGGCGCGAGGGTTCAAATCCCTCCTTCTCCGCCATTGGCCCCTTGGTCAAGCGGTTAAGACACCGCCCTTTCACGGCGGTAACACGGGTTCGAATCCCGTAGGGGTCATACTAAAACACAGTCGATATGAGCAATCATATCGACTGTGTTTTTTTGTCTAGATCATTTTAAAAATCGTCTACCGATTTAACGGTAGACGATTTTTTGTTAACTACGTGATAGCATTCTTTCAAGAGAGCTACGAGCTTCTTCAGCCGTTGACGCATCCACTTGAATGCGATTATGTGGCTTACCTTGGTCAATACTTTCAAGTGACCAAAGTAGATGTGGAAGGTCGATTCGATTCATTGTAAGACAAGGGCAAAAGTTTTCGTTTAAAGAGATTATATGTTTATCAGGATGTTGTTGAATAATGCGATTTACTAGATTCATTTCTGTTCCGATTGCCCACGCCGAGCCGCTTGGGGCGTTATTAATCGTATCGAGAATATATTTTGTAGAGCCTGCATCATCTGCAGCAGCAACTACTTCGCGGCTACATTCAGGATGAACAATAATGCGCATATTTGGATATGTTTGACGAACCTTAGCAGTATGTTGTACTGTAAAACCTTCATGCACCGAACAGTGTCCTTTCCACAATATGACTTTGATATTTTCTGGAGATTGGTCTGTTTCAAGTGTATTTGTATGAGGGTTCCAAACCGCCATACTTTCTAGTGGAACACCTAAGTCAAAAGCAGTGTTTCTGCCCAAATGCTGATCTGGTAAAAATAAAATACGCTGCTTTTGTGAAAAAGCCCATGTTACCATTTCTTTAGCATTAGAGGAGGTTACGCAAGCCCCACCGTGACGTCCCGTAAATGCTTTAATGGCTGCAGTCGAATTTACATATGTTAACGGCAATATTGTATTACCAAAAAGTTGTTGTAAAATAGGCCAAGCCTGCTCTGTTTGATAAATATCAGCCATATCTGCCATGGAACAACCTGCACGCATATCAGGTAAGTAAACATGTTGTTTTTCAGTCGTGAGCATATCAGCTGTCTCTGCCATAAAATGTACTCCACAAAAAACGATATGTTCTGCTTCTATATTAGCAGCGGAAATTTGAGCAAGCTGTAAGGAATCTCCTGTGGCATCAGCAAATTGAATCACTTCATCTTTTTGATAATGATGTCCAGGAATAAAAAGCTTCTTACCTAGTTTCTTTTTAATAGCTAAAATTCGAGACTCCATTTCGGTCGTTGATAATGTGCGGTAATGCTCAGGAAGTAATGAAGTTTGTTGTAGTAGACTAGTGATGGACAAGTGTATGCTCTCCTTTCATTTGTACAAGTGCACTTATATCAAAGGCTTTTACTGAATGCGTTAGTGCACCCAGTGAAATCCACTGAATACCTGACTTTGCATAAGCATGTAAATTTTCTAATGTAATGCCACCAGAAGCTTCAGTGGCAATATGTGTTGGAACGGATTGAATCCAAGCTGCTATTTCTTCAGGCGTACAATTATCGAACATAATAATGTCTGCACCTGCGGCAATGGCTTCATCTAACTGGGGTTTTGTTTCAATCTCTACTTCGATTTTTACTGTATGCCCAATTTTTTTACGAGCGGTTTGTACGGCTTCTGTAATGCTACCAGCAAAAGCAATATGATTATCCTTAAGCATAATCGCATCGTATAAGCCACTTCGATGATTATAGGCACCACCTATACGTACAGCATATTTATCAAGCATCCTTAAGCCAGGAATCGTTTTGCGTGTATCGCAAATTTTCGCAGAAGTTCCTGCTGTTTCCTGAACAGCTCTATTGGCTGCTGTGGCGATGGCGGACATGCGCTGAATAAGATTTAAAATCACTCGTTCTCCTATCAATAATTTCTGTAGAGGTCCTTTAATAACTGCAAGAATATCACCATATTTCACGGCATCACCGTCATTTTTATGCATTGTGATCTGCATGGAAGAATCGAGTAACCGAAAACCATGTTCGATAATAGGTGTTCCGCAAAAAATACCACTATCTTTTGCATAAAAGGAAAAGGAACCGGTTTGCTCGATTGAAAAGATAAGTTCGCTTGATAAATCCCCATCTCCTATATCTTCATTAAAAAATTGCTTGAGCATTTCCTCGACTTTGATGATATTCATACATTGAATTCCTCACTTTCATTTGTCCTTGTTGAAAAATAATCCAGCGCTTTGCCCAGTCTGTTTCACTGTTAGGCGTATCGTTGCGAATATGAGCGCCACGAGTTTCTGTTCGTGTAAGAGCTGCATGCCCCATCAGCGAAGCAACAATATGCATCATGTAGAGTTCAAGGTGCTGTGCATTGAAATTCATCACATTCACTTGAAGTAAATCTTGTAATGAAGGCAATTGCTCTACAAAAAGTTGCATATCGATAGGGTTTCGCACGATGCCTAATGTATGCATCATTGCTTGTTGTAATTGCTCTTTCGGTAATAATGGGGGCATCGACTGTTGATATTTTGCAGCAGCAAGCGTGAAATTCGTTTGGTTGCAACCAGTTTGTATGATATATTGAGCCATCTTTTGGCCGAATGTGATGCCTTCCAGTAATGAATTGCTTGCTAAACGATTTGCACCATGAACGCCCGTACAAGCAACTTCGCCGACAGCATATAGGTTTGCAATCGTAGTTCTCCCCATGTCATCAGCTATAACGCCGCCCATTAAGAAATGACTCCCTGGTGCTACAGGGATTAGGCCATTTTGTAAATCAATACCGTTGTCAATGCAAAGTTTTGTAATCGTAGGGAATTTCTCTTCAAAGTGCTGAATGTTTGTAATATCAATAAATGTTTCTTGCCCAGATGCGCGCTTTGTATATAATGTGTGGGCAGTAACATGACGTGGTGCTAAATCTAACAGTGGATGTACACCTGTCATAATAGGTTCACGCTGTGCATTAACAAAAATACCTCCAGCGCCTCGAACAGCTTCAGAAACCAATCCTTTAGCCTCGCCATCACACCATAATAAACTTGGATGAAATTGCATAAATTCCATATCACTGATGGCAGCGCCTGCGCGATATGCTAATGCAATACCATCTCCCGTATTCGTTGCATAGTTAGAAGTGCTTGGATAAAGAGCACCTGCACCACCTGTAGCAAGAATGACATGATGGGCAAAGTAACGTTTTAATCCTTCTTCACCCTTTGTCATGACGCCAATACACTCGCCATTGCTGTTTAACATCAATTCAAAAGCCAATTCATTGCAATGAATAGAAATATTTGACGGTAGGTGTTTAAGTAAGTAATCAATCAATATTTGACCAGTCCTATCGCCCCCAGCATGTAAAATACGATGATGACTATGGGCTCCTTCTAAGCCAAGTGCCGGTTCACCGGTTTCTTGCCGATCGATGGGCAATCCCTCTAAGAGAAATTTCCTCATAATGGTAGAACCATCTTTTATAAGTGTTTCAACAAATTTTTTCTCGTGATGGTATTCACCGGCAGCTAATGTATCAGCAATATGCAAATTTGTATGATCTTCAGGACTAGTAACGGCAGCTATGCCTCCTTGTGCACGATAAGAGCTACTCATTTTAACAGAGGATTTCGTAACAATCTGTACTTGAAAATACTGTCCAAGTAGTCGTGCTGCTTGAAGTGATGCAATGCCACTACCAATAATGAGTATGTCTGTCTTTACATCCATAGGTCTACCTTCTTTACAGTTGTCTTGACACATATCTTTACATAAAATAAAAAGGAAAACAAGACTTGATGACTAGAAAGGGAGAATTAGATGATTTACATGGATTATGCAGCAACATCTCCAATGTCGAATAAAGCACTTGAAGCTTATTGTGAAGTGGCAAAACGTTATTATGGAAATAGTGCAAGTTTGCATGATTTAGGAGGACAAGCAAATTACTTTGTAGAACAGGCGAGAGCTATCGTAGCAAGAAAACTCGGCGTTAAAAGTGATGGGATTATTTTTACTGGAAGCGGAACAGAAGGGAATTTACTATCGATTTTATCACTGGCTTTAGCTTCAAAAAAAGGCAAGCATATAATTTCATCGCAAGCTGAGCATACGTCTGTCCATGCAGCATTGAATACACTTGAGAAAATGGGTTATTCCGTTACAAAATTACCTTTACAACTGGATGGGTGTATTCAAGTCAATCAGGTACGAGAGGCTATAAAAGAGGATACAGCATTAATAACAATTCAACATGTAAATTCTGAAATAGGCTCTATCCAACCAGTGGAAGAAATTGCTTTAATAGCAAACAGTCAAAATATATTTTTTCATGTAGATTGTGTACAGTCCTTTTGTAAGCTACCAACTACTTCTTTTGGTGCAAATGTAGATGCAATTACCATTTCTGCCCATAAAATAGGAGGACCAAAAGGATGTGGGGCAATATTTGTAAATCCTCAAATTCGAGTGCCGTCTTTAACACCCGGCGTAACACATGAACGTGGTTTACGTGGTGGAACATTAGATACACCTGCCATTGTGGCTTTTGCGTCAGCCATTGAAAACTATCATTTTGAGCGTCAACATTATGAATTGTTGCGTCAATATCTACAAAGCCATTTACCACCAACTTGTCGATTAATTGAGTGTGTGAGGCAACTACCTAATATATGTGGTTTGATGATGGACAAAGTGGAAGGGCAATACGTGTTACTCAAATTAAACGAAGCCGGTATTTGTATTTCAACTGGTAGTGCTTGTGATATACACAGTGAATCTGGCACAAAAGCAATTATATCAATGGGTTATACAATGGAGGAAGCACGACAGTTTTTTAGAATATCATTTGGACCAACAACAACATTTGAAGAAATTGATCAATTAACCTTTGCATTGTCTAACATTCTAAAATAAATTAGGTATTGAAAAAAGCCTTTAATTTTTCTGATAAATCACTTCCTGTAAAAATTAAAGGCTTCTTTGTTCTAATAAATTGCTTCTTGACGTAAGCATGGGCTTTAAGTGATAACTGCAAAAGCCATCTATAATTTTATTGTTGCAAAGGCGTAAAAGCTACCTCTCCCATAGCGATGCAAACGAGCACACCATTAAAGAAACAGTAGTAGCGTTCGTTAAAAATATACATCTCTTTGTCGACAATTTAACTATTTTATTGATTTGTGTAAATAAAATGTTTTCTTTTGGAAAAACAATTGCTATAATGGTTAGTAGAGCGATAAATTCTCTCACATAACAAAAATATCTTTAAAAAGTAATAATTTCTTTTTTTTATAAAAAAGTGTTGCATTCTCTAGATAAACGTTATACAATAATTCTTGTCTTGAAGGACAGGTAAACAACTTCAAAACGAAATACATAAGAGTTTCGAGATAAAAGCTATTCGCAAAAGCGGTTGAGAGAAGGAAGAAGCTTACTCTAGTACGCAACTGACCGAACGCATAAAGCTAATGCAGTAATACTTTGTATTGAAAGTCGAAATATAGTCTAGTGATGATGGCAAAGAGGTCACACCCGTTCCCATACCGAACACGGAAGTTAAGCTCTTTAGCGCCGATGGTAGTTGGGGGCTTCCCCCTGTGAGAGTAGGACGTCGCTAGGCATAATACCCAGGAGGATTAGCTCAGCTGGGAGAGCATCTGCCTTACAAGCAGAGGGTCGGCGGTTCGAGCCCGTCATCCTCCACCATATGCCGGTTTAGCTCAGCAGGTAGAGCAACTGACTTGTAATCAGTAGGTCGTGGGTTCGATTCCTATAGCCGGCACCATTTTTTTGAGCCATTAGCTCAGTTGGTAGAGCATCTGACTTTTAATCAGAGGGTCGAAGGTTCGAGTCCTTCATGGCTCACCATTTTTAATTGCCAACAATAAAATGCGGGTGTGGCGGAATTGGCAGACGCACTAGACTTAGGATCTAGCGCCGCGAGGCGTGGGGGTTCGACTCCCTTCACCCGCACCATTTTATTTGAATTTATATAATTGCCAGGATAAATAATCTTATGCACATGCGGAAGTAGTTCAGTGGTAGAACACCACCTTGCCAAGGTGGGGGTCGCGAGTTCGAACCTCGTCTTCCGCTCCAAATGTGCCGGGGTGGCGGAACTGGCAGACGCACAGGACTTAAAATCCTGCGGTAGGTGACTACCGTGCCGGTTCGATTCCGGCCCTCGGCACCATTTTTTATCAAGCGCCCGTAGCTCAATTGGATAGAGCGTCTGACTACGGATCAGAAGGTTGTGGGTTCGACTCCTGCCGGGCGCGCCAATAAATGAACGGGAAGTAGCTCAGCTTGGTAGAGCACTTGGTTTGGGACCAAGGGGTCGCAGGTTCGAATCCTGTCTTCCCGACCATTTCCAAAAATCTGTAATTTATGGGGCCTTAGCTCAGCTGGGAGAGCGCCTGCCTTGCACGCAGGAGGTCAGCGGTTCGATCCCGCTAGGCTCCACCATAATTTATAACCAGTATAAAGATCCTGGCGGCGTAGCTCAGCTGGCTAGAGCGTACGGTTCATACCCGTAAGGTCGGGGGTTCGATCCCCTCTGCCGCCATCTTAAAGGACCTTTAGCTCAGTTGGTTAGAGCAGACGGCTCATAACCGTCCGGTCGCAGGTTCGAGTCCTGCAAGGTCCACCATTTATATAATAGTACGGAGGTATACCCAAGTCTGGCTGAAGGGATCGGTCTTGAAAACCGACAGGCGGGTAACACCGCGCGGGGGTTCGAATCCCTCTACCTCCTCCAGTTTTAATTTTAGTAAATGGTGTACAAAAAACTCGAAGTGAATAAACATATTATCGCGGGGTGGAGCAGTGGTAGCTCGTCGGGCTCATAACCCGAAGGTCGTTGGTTCAAATCCAGCCCCCGCAACCAAATGGTCCCGTGGTGTAGCGGTTAACATGCCTGCCTGTCACGCAGGAGATCGCCGGTTCGATCCCGGTCGGGACCGCCATTTTAAAATAGGTTCAGTAAAAGTATATGGGTCAGTAGCTCAGTTGGTAGAGCATTAGATTGAAGCTCTAAGTGTCGGCGGTTCGATTCCGTCCTGACCCACCATATACGCGGGTGTAGTTTAATGGTAAAACCTCAGCCTTCCAAGCTGATGTCGTGGGTTCGATTCCCATCACCCGCTCCAATGGGCCTATAGCTCAGCTGGTTAGAGCGCACGCCTGATAAGCGTGAGGTCGATGGTTCGAGTCCATTTAGGCCCACCATTATTCCGAAGTAGCTCAGTTGGTAGTAGCACCTGACTGTTAATCAGGTTGTCGCAGGTTCGAGTCCTGCCTTCGGAGCCATTTTTTTATTTATGGGGAAGTACTCAAGAGGCTGAAGAGGCGCCCCTGCTAAGGGTGTAGGTCGGGTAACCGGCGCGAGGGTTCAAATCCCTCCTTCTCCGCCATTGGCCCCTTGGTCAAGTGGTTAAGACACCGCCCTTTCACGGCGGTAACACGGGTTCGAATCCCGTAGGGGTCATACTAAAACGCAGTAAATGTGATTACACATTTACTGCGTTTTTTTTTGCTAGATTGAAAAATTGAGAGTGCATCGTTTCCCATTGTCTATTTATGAATATAATGATGATTCTCTTTAATAGCAATATTAGGTAATATAGGTATAAGCAATTATAAAGGGGGATCATACGAATGAGCGAAAACTTAAGATGGGTGTATAATCGGCAATATCTTTTGCAAGAGAACTTACAACAATGTAAAGATTTACTGCAAAATTTTACAGTAGAACAGGTTAATTGTGTGGAAAGATTCCATCATACATATGAAAATTTTGAAAAAACACCTATACATGATTTAGATGCTTTAGCAATGCATCTTGGGGTCAGTAAGATTTTTGTTAAAGATGAATCCTATCGCTTTGGTTTAAATGCGTTTAAGGTGTTAGGTGGTATTTATGCGATTGGCAAATATGTTGCGAAATTGCTAGATCAAAATATTGATGAATTGTCTTTTGAACAATTAAAACTACCTGAAGTGAAAGAAAAATTAGGCGACTGTACCTTTATTTCAACGACAGATGGCAATCATGGGCGCGGGGTTGCTTGGGCAGCAAGGGAACTTGGCTGTAAGGCGCGAATTTATATGCCTGCTGGTAGTGCGGAAGAGCGCTTGCAAAATATTAAAAATGAGGGCGCATATGCAGAAATCACTTCAATGAATTATGATGAAACGGTAAGGTATACCTCACAGCTTGCAGAGGATAATGGCTGGATAGTGATACAGGATACAATGTGGGAAGGGTACGAAGAGATTCCATTATGGATTATGCAAGGCTATACAACATTGGCAAAAGAGATTGTTGACCATCTGCAAGAAGCACCGACCCATGTATTTTTACAGGCAGGTGTAGGTTCATTTGCAGGAGCTATAGTCGCTTTTTTACAACAATATTATGGACAACAACTAACATTTGTTTTAATCGAACCTGATGCAGCTAATTGCTTCTATGAGAGTTTTAACCGAGGTACTGGACAGTTTGTTACTGTCGGTGGAGAAATGCAAACCATTATGGCTGGCTTAGCATGTGGGGAGCCTAATCCTATCGCTTGGGATATTTTAAAAACATATACAAAGGTAAGTATTAGTTGTAGTGAGAGAGTAGCTGCAACGGGTATGCGTGTCTTGGGAAATCCACTTGGAGCGGATAATCGTATTGTTGCAGGAGAATCAGGAGCAGCGCCATTTGGATGTTTTTATGAATTAATGACAAATGAGGATTACTATGATTTAAAGGTCGCTTTACAGCTCAATCCAAAGTCAAAGATATTGTTTGTTAGTACAGAGGGAGACACAGACGTAGAAAACTACAGAAATATAGTGTGGCATGGGAAGTATGCTAAATAGGAAAGGTGAGCATCTTGGATACTGAGATGCTTTTTTATATTAATTCTTGCAAATTATTTATCCATTTTATAAAATATTTTTACTTATATACGGAATATCTCAATATTTAGCTTTTAGTAGGAATTAAAATATATGTGTTTACAAGATGTAGGCTTAACTTTTAAATTAACGGAATTTTCATACATTTAATTAGTTAGGAGGTTTAATAGAAATTAGATACTTTTATCCTATCTTCTTGTTATTATCAATATTTCTCATAGGGTGCAGTTCTAAAGAAGCTAGCTTAGATTCTATAGCATTTTCTTCTAAAGAATGTGAACAAAACTGGGGTATTTGTACAGTTTATGATAAAGGAAAAAATAATAGATCAGGAGATAATGTAGTTAAAATTGCAATATTAGATAGTGGCATAAATAGTAATCTAGATATTTTGGAAGGGAAAGTTAAAGAAACTTATAATGCAATAAATAAGAATTCGGAGACTTTAGATGAATTGGGACATGGTACTATGATTGCTTCTATTATTGCAGCTGAAGAAAACTCACATAACATTATTGGTGTTAATCCAGATGCTGAATTATATGACGTGCAAGTATTAAATAGTAAAGGGAGTGGCCAAATTGAGAATGTTATAGACGGAATACATTGGAGTATAGACAAGAAAGTGGATATCATAAATTTAAGTTTTGGTTTTAAAAAAGACGAACCAATGTTAAAGGAAGCAATTCATTTAGCATTATCAAATGATATCCTGGTTGTTGCATCAGCCGGTAATACACTTGGCTTGTATACACATTATCCTGCTATGTATGAAGGTGTTTATTCAATATCTGCAATTGATAAAGATTTAAATAGATATAATTTAGCAGCTAAAGGGAAGATTGATTATGTTGCTCCAGGTGTAGATATTCCTGTATATAATCAAAATGGAGATACTATAATTCAAAGTGGTACATCATTAGCTACTGCGTATGCAACAGGTATTATTTCCATATTAATGTCTAAAGAAGACTCCAAAAAAGACTTGAAATTGACTTCTAAACCACTTGGAAAAAAGGATGATTTTGGGTTAGGTTTATTAATAATTAAATAATTAGGAGTGATTATTTTGAAAAGGAAGATTATTTATAGCATTGTTGTATCTTTATTATTTTCATATGTAGCCCCTAATTTTTTATTAGTGCAAGCGGATGGGGTTGATAGTGTAACCAGTTATGAGACAGACGAACAATCAATTAAAATAACTGAAAAAGCTGAAGAAAATGTAACAATAATAACTACTTTACTAGATACAAAAGATTTATTTGTAGAAAGTGAGTTGAGTATAGATTTTGAAACAAATGAAATTAGCATGGTTAATTTATTTAATGATAACTCAGATGAAGTTATACAAAAACAATATGAGATTAACCTATTAACAATAGATAGTGAAGATTTTAGAGCAATTTTTATTGATAAAGAATCAGGCGAAGAGACTTATATTAATACGGAAGAAGTTCAAGCGTCAGTTGCTCCATTAGTTGTTGTTCTAGCTACAGTAGCTAGATATGGCTTTACTCGTGCGGTTGCAAAACATGGATTAGCAAGAGTAACGCAAGCGCAATTGAGCAATGCATCAAGAACTAAATTAGCAACAGATAAAATTGCAAAAGAATTAGCTGAGGAACTGGGTTATGTAAAAATATCTTATCGTACAAAGTTTGATACAGCTATATTTAAAAAATCAGCAAAAGATGCTGTTGATGGACCAGATTTTATTACTAGAGATAGAACAAGTCATATTGGAGGAGTATGGAAGGGCGCTAACAGAAATTGGGAGAATTTAAACTCTGATATAAAGAGATCTGGAACATATGATGCTGTCTTAAAGAGAATAGGAGATTAATAATATAGAAATCTTTTCGAAAAAATATTTCGAATATTTAGTAAAAGAGCTCTTGAAAATGTCTTTCTTTCATTGTTTTTTATAATAGTATTTTATATTCTTTAATTATATTCCTAAAGAGGTGATAAAAGTGAATAATCACATAAAATATCAATGGAGGATAACGAAATATAATCCTGACTTCAGAAATAATGAAGGGCATTACACGAAGAAATTGGAATGGACAAGCCCAGCTCACATTGGGAAGACAATTAATGGTGAAACTTTTACATTAGAAAAATATTTAAAGGTCGAAACTGCCTATATTAATACAATCATGAAGTTTTTAGAGGTCAATCATATAAAATCATTAACAATGATTAACATGACTTATATTGATGTAGATAGTAATTGTGCTCTGTATAATCAATTGTATGATGAAAAATTAGACAATTTTCAATTAAAAGATGATCAAGAAGTATCGATTGATCAAATCCCTCTTATTTCTAAAATGGTATTAAGAGGTTTCATATATTGTCATTTCATAACTTTAGATTTTTTTGTGCATTTTGGAGATGACTATTATATGTTTATTGGAACAAATAATTATCAAGAGGAACCATTACAATTTGCTCGGGAAAACAATTTATTTGTAGAAGAAATGGTTTCTCCATTTTATATCAATGAAGAGAACATCGAAAGAATGATAATGTGGACGCCAATTAATGAAGATACCGTAGTAGGTGAGGAAATACTAACTGACATTTCAATAGAGGAATATAGAGAAATATTGCATCTTTCAAATATTCATCCGGTTATCGGGTTATTTCCAATTACAGCGAGTAACCAACAATTTTTTCAAAAAAAATTAAGACATAAAATAGATACGAATAAGTATCAATATTATCTAAGTGCGGGGGATTAACCTAACTGTACTGAGCTACTCTAAAAAGTTAACCAAATATTATAAGCAACTTCTAAGATCTGTTCCTGGGTGAAGTGGACACAGATCTTTTTATTTTTCCCTTACGGCAGACTTATATAAATATCCCCTTGACCTTAACGCTGCGGAAAGGTTTACAGTATAAATATGGAGGTGAAAGCAATGGAGTATACCATTTTACAGCTTGCTAAATTGTCAGGAGTAAGTACGAGAACGTTGCGGTATTATGATGAAATTGATTTACTAAAGCCGGCAAGAACAAATGAAGCAGGGTATCGCTTTTATGGGCAACAAGAAGTCGATATTCTTCAGCAAATTTTGTTTTATAAAGCGTTAGATATGAAGCTTGAAACCATTCACAACATTATTCATGCACCTGATTTTCAACATAAAGCGGCATTAAAAACACATCGTGATGCTTTATTACAACGAAAAAAACAGCTAGATCAATTATTAAAAACAGTGGAACAAACCATTCAATCGATTGAGGAGGAACAACCAATGACAAACGAAGAGAAATTTGAAGGCTTTAAAGAATTGCTGATTGAAGAAAATGAAAAACAATACGGTAAAGAAATTCGTGCAAACTACGGCCATGAAAAGGTCGATGCATCGAATGCGAAGTTTAAGAATTTATCAGAGGAACAATATAAGGCAATGCAGCAACTCGAACAGCAACTATTTGAACGATTAAAAGAGGCAATGGCTATAGGCGACGTGAAACATGATGTCGCCATGGAAGTGGCAGAACTGCATAAGCGTTGGCTGAGCTTTTCGTGGCCGCAATATACAAAGGAAGCACATGCTGGTTTAGCACAAATGTATATAGCAGATGAACGTTTTACGGCTTATTACGATCAACATGTGTCAGAAGGTGCTACTCAATTTCTCCATGATGTAATTAGAGAATACACACAAAACTAATGGAATCCTTCTCATACAGATGTTTTAGAAATAGATATTTAGGAAAAAATGAAAGTATGAGGAGGAGATTTTTTTGAAACAACAAATGATCGAAAAGTTTAAAAACCAATTACAGCAGGAATTACAAGAACTAGAGAAGCAGCTAGAAGAATCAGAGCGACCGCAGGCAACAGAGCTCTCAAATTATGATAACCATCCAGCCGATAATGCGAGTGATTTAACAGACCAACTTACGGAGATGGCCATTGATGAACATCGCAGTGACCATGCTGAAGAAATCGAGCATGCGCTGCAAGCAATAGAAGATGGCACATATGGTAAGTGCGCTATATGTGGCGAAGAAATTCCGTTAGGCCGTTTAGAGGCTATGCCACATGCATTGACATGTGTAGAGCATGCTGAACAAAGAGACGATTTACTGCGACCAGTAGAAGAAGATGTATTATCCTCTTTACCAAAATCTGATGATTTCGAAGAGCTTGAGGAATTTGGTTCTTCTGATACACCATCAGATAAAATGTAAAAAATAAGAGCATTTCTTCCCTTAAACAGTATAATAACTGTATGAGGTGATGGACATGGAAATAATTGATTTACATTGTGATGTTTTATTAAAGTTAACGACATTAGAAGAACCCAAATTTAGTAATGATAGCCGATTACATGCTAATAAAGAAAGACTGCAACTAGGGCAAGTCAAAGCACAAGTATTTGCCATTTTCATTGACCCTGAAATACCTCAAAGTATGCAATTTTTAGAGGTTATGCGCCAAATTGAAGCCTTTCATACACAAGTATTACAAACAGAGGGCATGGTGCATATTACGGAATGGTCACAACTCGATACGTTAGCACCTCATGAAATTGGTGCTATTTTAAGTTTAGAAGGCTGTAGTGCAATTGGCGAGGATTTGACAAAGCTTTCCGCAATTTTGGATGCAGGTGTTATGTTAGTAGGTCTTACATGGAATGAAGAGAATGCTGTAGCCTATGGTGCTGAGCAAGATGCTAGCCTCGGTTTAAAGCCATTTGGTAAGGAAGTTGTTAATATGCTAAATGAGCGGAATATTATCATTGATGTTGCCCATTTAAATGAGCAAGGATTTTGGGATGTACTGCCGCTAGCAAAGCATATTATTGCTAGCCATAGCAATGCACGTGCAATTTGTGACCACCCGCGTAATTTAACAGATCAACAGGCTAAGGCGCTTGTTGAGCATGGGGGGCATATTCATCTAGTTTACTACCCGCATTTTATTGGCGACAATGCAACAATGGATGATTTAATTGAGCATATAAAGCATCTGGCAAGTGTCGTTGGCATGGAGCATCTTGGGGTAGGTTCTGATTTTGACGGAATAGATATGACAATCAAAGGTCTTGCACATGCAGGTGAGGCGCAAAATTTATTAGAGATGTTACGTGAGCATTTTTCAGATGAAGAAGTTCGTGGAATTGCGCATAATAATTTCAAACAATATTTAAAAAAAGCAGCAACTAAATAAGTTGCTGCTTTAGCGTGTCAACAGAGTAAAAATCGCTACGAAGTTATTTCTGCTATTGGCAAACGCACACCGTTGGTTGCAATTTTCTACTTGCATGTGAGGCGCCACGTTTAACGTTTTATGTTGTTCTCGTTGAAGTCGCTGCCTCCGTTGCAATTAACTAACCCTATTAATAAAAGAAATGATTTACTAATAAACCAATTGCTAATAGGAAACCGAAGAATGTATTTGTTTGCGCTGTAAATTTCATCGCGGGCATTACTTCTTTGGCTTCTTTTTTATCGCGGAAAATTTGGACTGCTCGGAGTGGCTTCGGTACACTTAGGAAAATGATAAGCGCCCAAAAAGTAATCCCATCAATGGCTACTAATGCGATAACCCAAAGGTACGAAACGATGAAAAAGCCAGATAATACAGAAATAGCACGGTCGCGTCCTACTAAAATGGCCAGTGTTTTACGTCCACCTTCTGTATCGCCAACGATGTCACGAATATTATTAGAAAGCATAATGGCGCCAACTAAAATCATACTCGGAACAGAAAGTAATACCGCATCTAATGTAACTGTAAGTGTTTGAATGTAAAAGGCAATTAAGACAATACCCATCCCCATGACTGCGCCTGAAACAAGCTCTCCAAAAGGTGAATATGCGATAGGGTACGGCCCTCCTGTATATAGAAAACCTATAAGCATACATACTAGTCCAACTACAGCAAGCCACCAAGAAGTGGAGGCACAAATATAAATGCCAAGTAGCATGGCTAGTGCATAAAAGCTTAGGGCAATCAGCATAATCGTTTTCGGTTGAACACCGTGGCGCACAATCGTGCCACCAATGCCGACAGAATGTTCATTATCTAATCCTAACTTGTAATCATAATATTCGTTGAACATATTTGTTGCTGCTTGAATCAGCATACTTGCAATTAACATTGCAAAAAATAGTCCAAAATGAATGGTTTCTTTTTCAATTGCTAGCGCAATCGCTGTTCCTAAAAATACTGGAACAAATGAAGCGGTTAAAGTATGTGGACGTGTTAAATGCCACCAAACTTTAAAACCCCTATCAGCTTCAATGACTTTGGTCATAAGGTCTTTCTCTCCTTCAACTATTGTAGACTCTTCTTATTTTATACGAAGAAAGAGAAATTGGATAGGTTCACAGCTTATTACATACTGTTATGTTTAAAAAAATGATACAATAGTACATGCATTTGAGAGATGGGAATATAAATTAAGCAGTAGAAAGAACAGAGCCGTCAAACGTATAGGACGGCTATTTTAGCGGAACAAGTAATGCTAAAGACGGATGTCACAGAGGGATTTGTGTGTGACATCAAAGCGACAGACGTAGGATGTTATGTATGTGCAGGACAACGCAACACGTACCATAACGCGAAAACATCATTGATATGTACATTGCAATAACGGAGGTAATTTTCATGCAACAGAAGTGGTACCAAGCCACAGAACTAGAAGTGGACTCTTTGGGCCAAAACCTTCATTTTTATATGGAAACAATCGAAGTAAGTCGCTTATCGGCTCTTGCATTTTTTGCAGCGGGCGAGGAGCGTTATAAAGGTGAACGATTTTATTGGCAAAATAGAGAAAAAACAATGACATTGGTTGGGCTAGGACACGCTCACACAATTCAAAATAACGAAAAAAATAACCGCTTTGATGCTGTAGAAGCAGAGTGGAAGCGCTTAACGAAAAATTGCGTAAAAGGTCAGGCTGAACTACAACCAATTTTGTTTGGTGGTTTTACATTCGATCCGCAAAATAATGTAGATGGGGAGTGGACTGACTTTCCAGAGGCTTATTTTGCCTTAGCAACGTATCAGCTTGTTTTACGTGATGATAAAGCCTATGTAAGCATTCACCTTATCGCAAGTGCTGCTGAGGCAGATGGACAATTAGAGGCGTTGCGTAAAGAGCGAAATCATTTAATCCATGCTGCTCAAGTAAAAGAAGTGAAAATGTATGCGAAGCCTGAAATCACAAATTATTTCGAGCCTTATAAGGATCCTTATTTAGCATCAATTGATCAGGTCACAGCATTAATTAAAGCAAAAAAAGCGGATAAGGTTGTCATTGCACGTTCCCTTGCGCTGCAATTTAAGGAGCAAGTAACTTCACCTCAAGTATTAGCTCAAATTATTCACGAACAGCCTGAAAGTTATTTGTTTGGGTTGGAGTGGCAAGATTTATTATTTTTCGGCGCATCTCCTGAGCGTCTTGTAAAGGTTGAAAATGGTCGTGCCTACTCATCATGTGTTGCAGGATCTATTCAACGAGGTAAAACGGCGGAGGAAGATGAAGCTTTTGGACAAAGCTTATTAAATGATCCGAAAAATGGTGGTGAACATCAATATGTAGTCGATATGATTGCGGAAACGTTCCGAAAAAATTGTGTTGAAATGAAAATACCTGATGGACCACGCTTACTAAAAATTAGAGACATCCAACATTTATTTACACCTGTTGAAGGTCAGCTAAATAACGAAGCAACCATTTTGCAATTGACGAAGCATTTGCATCCAACACCCGCTTTGGGCGGTGTGCCAAGAAAAGAGGCAATGATTGCTATACGTAAATACGAGCCAATGAACCGTGGTCTTTATGCTGCACCTATTGGCTGGTTAGATGCGGAGGGTAACGGAGAATTCGCAGTTGCGATTCGTTCAGCAGCTCTACTAAAAGATAAAGCTTATTTATATGCAGGTGGCGGTATTGTAGCTGATTCAGAGCCACAATCTGAATATGAGGAAACATTAGTGAAATTCCGTCCAATGCTTCGAGCGTTAGGAGGACAAGTACATGAGTGAACGGAAAATATTGACTGATTATGTTTATAAAATGGTTGCATCATTAGTACAAGCAGGTGTCCAACATGTTGTTGTAAGCCCAGGGTCACGGTCGACGCCACTAGCTTATGCTTTTGCCTCAACAAAGCAATTGACGATGTACCGTCAAGTAGATGAGCGAGCTGCTGCATTTTTTGCGTTAGGCATTGCTAAGGCGACTACTAAGCCTGTCGTTTTGTTATGTACATCTGGTACTGCGGCGGCAAACTATTATCCTGCGATTGTGGAGGCAAGTTATGCAAGAGTACCACTAATTGTTATAACAGCTGATCGTCCACATGAATTACGTGAAGTAGGTGCACCACAAGCAATTAATCAGACGAATTTATACGGAGCACATGTAAAGTGGAGTGTAGATTTTCCGCTAGCGGATGGTGCTGCACCGACATTGCCATTTATTGAACGTCATATTGCACGTGCAGTAGCTATTGCAACAAGTGCACCATTTGGACCAGTACATCTTAACGTACCGTTCCGTGAACCGTTGCTCATTGATTTTCGAGAGGAGCTTCCAACTGTTACGTTTAAGCAAAGCCATATTGGACAGTTAACGCCACCGAAAGCTGCACAAGTAGAACTGGCTTCTATTTTACGAGACACTAAAAAAGGATTTGTTGTTGTTGGGGAGCTTCCGCTCGGGACAGATTTAACCATTATGTGGGAGTTTGTGCGCCAATTAAAATGGCCTATCATTGTGGAGAGTCTATCGAATATGCGAACTTCCGTGCCAAATGATTGTTTGCCATATGTTATGACAACCTATGATGCCATTATGAAAAACGATGATTTTAAAGCGCTAGTAGTACCTGAAACAGTTCTGCGCTTAGGAGCACAACCTGTATCGAAATTTATGATGCAATTTATTACAAAGTCGCAGCCCCAAGCTTATATTGTTGTCGATGAAGATCCGATGTTCCGTGATTCAACAGGGGTGTCCACTCATTTTCTGCATGCAAGCATTGGCGAATGGCTCGTACAATTAGACCTTGCTGAAACTGCGCTAGAGGCGGCATATTTAGCGGAATGGCAAGATGCGAATGATATTGCACTTGAGTATATTGAGCATTATACAGAAGGCGCAATTGACGAAGGTGCTATGGTAAGTCGTTTACTTGAAATCATTCCAAATGGCAGTGATATTTTTGTTAGCAGTAGCATGCCCATTCGTGATATCGATACGTTTTTAATGGCAACATCAAAAGATATTCGAATTTTTGCGAATCGTGGCGCTAATGGCATTGATGGGGTCGTATCAACGGCAATGGGCTTAAGCCAAGGAAATAACCGTGAAACCTATTTGCTTATCGGAGACCTAGCTTTTTTACATGATGTCAATGGCCTAATTGCGTCACGCTATCAAGCATGTAATATGACCATTATTGTCATGAATAACGATGGTGGTGGTATTTTCTCATATTTACCGCAATCTACGGTAGAGGCTCATTATGAAGATTTATTTGGTACACCAACTGCACTTGAATTCCAAGACATTGCTCGTATGTACAATATGGACTACATTTGTGTTGAGGATATTGCACAGTTAGTGCCGAAATTTAACACGTTGAGAAAAAATCCGTTACGATTAATTGAGATTTTTACAAACCGTGAAGAAAATGTCTATGCACACCGCGCGCTTTGGAATCGTATTAATGCAGGGTTAAAAGCATGGCAAAGCTAATGATTCGTGGGCTTGAGACACATGTGGATATATGGAATGAAGAAGCGGGGCAAACACTAGTTGCCCTGCATGGCTTTACAGGTAGTACTGCTACATGGCGAAATTTAGCAAAGGAACTTCCACATGTGCGAGTTGTGGCGATTGATTTAATTGGTCATGGTCAAACAGCCGTACCGGAGCAAGTAAGTCGCTTCACGATGGCTGAACAATTGCGTGATTTAGAGGAAATATTTTGTCAGTTACAATTAGAAACTTTTGCATTGCTCGGTTATTCAATGGGTGGACGTATTGCACTATCTTATACGATTGCTTACCCTCAACGTGTCAGCAAGTTGCTGTTAGAAAGTGCTTCTCCTGGTTTGCGAACTGCAAAAGAGCGTATGGAGCGATGCGAGCGTGATAATGCGTTAGCGGAGAAAATAACAACGAATGGTTTACAGTCCTTTGTTAATTCATGGGAAAATATTGCGCTATTTGAATCGCAGAAGCGTTTAGCTAAAAATGTAAAACAAGCAGTTCGAGCAGAACGATTGGCCCAAAGTGAAAAGGGCTTGGCAGGCAGTTTACGAGGAATTGGAACAGGCATGCAACTATCAAACTGGGATAATTTAATTCAATTAGAATTACCTGTACTATTAATAACGGGTTCATTAGATGTTAAATTTTGTAATATTGCATTGGAAATGAAAGCGTTATTAAAAAATGGAAAGCATATGTCAGTAAATGACGCTGGACATGCAATTCATGTGGAAAATCCAGCTGAATTTGCTACAATAGTAAAGGAGTATTTAACGTAATGTTTTTTACGTTAGCGCCTCTTAGTAGTAATGAGGCGAATTTTATAATTAGGAGGTATTTCAATGTCACGTCAATGGACTACATTACATACTTACGAAGATATTAAGTATGAGTTTTATAACGGTATCGCTAAAGTGACGATTAACCGTCCAGAAGTGCGCAATGCATTTCGACCAAAAACAGTTATGGAAATGATTGATGCATTTTCTCGTGCTCGCGATGACAAAAATGTCGGTGTTATTATTTTAACAGGTGAAGGCGAAAAAGCCTTTTGCTCAGGTGGAGACCAAAAGGTACGCGGCCATGGTGGCTATGTAGGGGAAGATGAAATCCCACGTCTAAACGTTCTTGATTTACAACGTTTAATCCGAGTTATTCCAAAACCAGTTGTAGCGATGGTTGCTGGTTATGCTATCGGTGGAGGACACGTATTACATGTTGTATGTGACCTTACAATTGCAGCAGACAATGCTCGTTTCGGACAAACTGGTCCTAAAGTTGGTTCATTTGATGCTGGTTATGGTTCAGGCTATCTTGCACGTATTATCGGTCATAAAAAGGCGCGTGAAATTTGGTACCTTTGCCGTCAATACGATGCTCAGCAAGCGCTTGATATGGGCTTAGTCAATACAGTTGTTCCTTATGAACAATTAGAAGACGAAACAGTGCAATGGTGTGAAGAAATGCTACAAATGTCTCCAACAGCTCTACGCTTCTTAAAAGCAGCTATGAATGCTGATACAGACGGCTTAGCTGGTCTTCAACAAATGGCAGGCGATGCTACACTTCTTTACTACACTACTGATGAAGCAAAAGAAGGTCGTGACGCATTTAAAGAAAAACGTCAACCAGACTTTGGTCAATTCCCAAGATTCCCTTGATTCGGAATATTAGAAAAAGCTGGGGTAAAAGAGAAAAGGTGTTAGATTGATGGTAGTCAATCTAACACTTTTTTACTGCGCCGTTGTTGTCCACTTCAGCGGTGCTTTCCGCTTAGCACCGTAAGCCCAACCTTCGCTACCACGCAGAATGCCCGTGTCTTACGGTGTACGTTCTGAGCAGGAGCCATAGCGAAGTTCGCCATATAGCAAAAATTGATGAACACCATTCCTCTGTTCCTTAAATTTTTTTAGTTATGTAACAGCCTCTTTTTCTGTCTATATCAGGCTGAAGCAGTACCATATCAGTGTAATGATTGGAGGAAGCAAACAATGTATCCAAACTGGATTTTACAGCGTGCGTCTATCACACCATTACGTAGCGCTCTCACATATGAAGGACAAACTTGGACCTTTCAACAAGTAAATGAGCTATCCTTAAAACGAGCTCGACAATTAACAGCACTTGGGGTGCAGCAAGGGCATCGTATCGCTATTATGGGTCCGAGTACGCCTGCACTGGTCGTTATGATGTATGCTTGTATGCATTTGCAATGTGAAATGGTGATGCTTAATCGCAGGCTGTCTCAAGCAGAAATCGCATATCAATTAGAAGATTCACAAGCAACGATTGTGCTAGTTGCAGATGAGGATGTAGAAAAATTACCGTCATCCGTACACTATCATGAATTTACGACAATAGAAAATGGTAAAGAGCAATATGTTGATATTGCAAAAGAATGGTCACTCAATCAAACAACATCCATTATGTATACGTCTGGTACGACAGGCTTTCCAAAGGGGGTTCGTCAAACAGTTGGCAATCATCAGGCAAGTGCTACAGCCTCTGTTCTAAACATAGGTTTACAAGCCGATGATGTTTGGTTGTGTGCAGTGCCATTATTCCATATAAGTGGTTTTTCCATTTTAGTTCGTTCATTGTTATACGGCAATAAAGTACAACTATATGAGCATTTTAACGTAGAGGCGATCACGCAAAATATTATGGATGGTGATGTCACCCATATGTCAGTGGTCGCTGTAACATTAGAACGCATTTTAAATACCCTTGAGTTAAATAAGGCGCAGGCGTCACCGCGTTTTAAATTGATGCTAGCCGGTGGTGGTCCTGTACCAGTGGATTATCTAGAGCGAGCAAGTGCATTGCATTTAGCAGTAGCTCAAACATATGGTATGACAGAAACCTCGTCACAAACGGCTACATTGGCAAGTGAAGATGCCATGACAAAGATTGGCTCAGCAGGTAAGCCATTGTTTTTTAACCAAATAAAAATTTCAGCACCCAATGCACAAGGTGAAGGGGAAATATGTATTCGAGGTCCCCACGTAACGCCTGGTTACATAGGTCGTTTTGCCGAGAAAAGCGCAACTGAGGAGGGCTGGCTTCACACGGGAGACATTGGCTATATGGATGAGGAGGGTTACTTGTTTGTAGTGGATCGTCGGGCAGATTTAATTATTTCTGGTGGTGAAAATATTTATCCAGCAGAGATTGAAAATGTGCTATTGGCACATCCAGCTATTCAGGAAGCGGGTGTATGTGGCATTGAAGATGAAACATGGGGACAAGTTCCTATAGCATTTGTTGTTTTAAAGGAAGCGGTCACGATGGAAAACTTAAAGCAATACTGTGAAAAGAAACTGGCTAAATATAAAGTTCCCAAACAAATTAAAATAATCGATACACTGCCACGTAATGGAGCAAATAAGCTACTAAGAAGAAAATTAGCAGCTTTACTTGCCAGTGAATAACTTTCAATAATGGATTTAGCCTTTAAAAATAGCATGCTAGAAGTCACTTCTAGCATGCTATTTTTTTGACTTCACGTGCCTGACTTCACGTGCCAGTCACTCAAACAATTTTTAGGCTTCTGTTATTGAAATTATATTTTTTTGATTAAATTAATTATTCTTTAACATAATAAATAATGGGGGGCATAAACTATTTAGTAAAGGAGAATGACTCATATGAGAAAAACTATATATAATGTTGTCATTATATTATTTGTTTTACAAATGAGTCATGTGCAAGTATTCGCAAATTACGAATCACAGAATATAGCAACAGCTAATTCAATCGAAACATTACAACAGCAAATTCAGAAAGAAGTGATGCAATTGTCTACTGAATTTGAAATTCGTTACACTGGTAAAACTTCTGAATTACAAAACGAACTAACAGAGCTTATCAAACATGCCATATTAGATCCATATATTTTCGCCAATATTTCCAGCTTTCAATGGAAGTATGATGGCTATGCCAATAATATTGTCATTCAATTTCAATTTACTTATCATATTTCTCAGGAAGAGGAGGCATTTACAGAGCAAACATTGACAACTATTGTTGCGTCTATGCATGGATTAAGCGAATTAGAAAAAATACAGGCTGCACATGATTATATCGTCTTAACAACAGAGTATTCAAAAGATAGTGTAGGAAGCCAATATTCGCCATACACATTGCTTAGCGAAGGCAAAGGTGTCTGTCAGGCCTATGCTTTAGTGCTTTATCGAATGTTAGATATGTTAGGTTTTGAGGTGCAATATGTGCCAGGGAAAGTAGGCGAACAATTGCATGCATGGGTGTTAGTGAAGTTAGATAATGAATGGTACCATATTGATGTGACATGGGATGACCCATTGCCAGATCGGAAGGGCGAGGTACGTTATAACTATTTTCTCGTATCCGATAAGCAATTAGCGCAAGATCATACATGGGATTTTGCAAGTTTTCCTTCAGCAACAAGTGAAAAATACGCAGTTTGGCAAGGGAAAAGTAGGATTGAAGTTCTTACGAAACCATTAGCTAATCTTTTTACCCCTAATAGTGGGCTAGCGATTATAGAAAATAATGCGCTGCAAATGAAACAATTAATAGAACACTCTGCACAATTACCAAATGACTTTCAACTTAGCGACAAACTTAATCAAATCGTTTTATATGAACAACAGGATAAAGTTATCCTACAGAGCGCTCTTGCAGTTCGTCCGGTTATTGTCAAGACAAAGATAAACGGGGATGCCAGGATAAAGAGGCTTCCTCGCTTTGACAAAAATGAAAAGCGTATGCCGCAAGAAAAGTACGTCATAATAAAGGAGGTGTCCCTTATGCATTACGGGGCACCTCCTTCTTCATCTTAAACAGGTAATTCGTATCGTTGTTTTACTTGTGTTCATTTAGAGCTGTTTCTAAAGTTTGCATATTTTTTTTCATGAGAGTAAAATACGTTTCATTATTTTTCACATCATCACTTGTTAACACGCTTAAATTATGTAGGACAAGTGATTGAGCGCCAACTTCTTTTTGAATGACTTCGGCTAATTTAGATGAAACATTTTGCTCGAATAAAATATAATGAATATTTAAGTCTTTTGCTTTATCTACAATCGCTGTTAATTCCTTTTGAGACGGTTCATTTTGCGAGTTTAACCCTGCAATTGGAACTTGTGTTAAGCCATATTGACCCGCGATGTAGCCAAATGCAGCATGCGATACAAAGAATGTTTTGTTTTGCGTTGTGTCAGCCATCGCTTTATATGCAGTGTCTAAATCTTGTAGCTCTTTTACGAGCGCTTCATAATTTGCTGTAAATGTCGCTTCTTGAGCTGGCATTTTTTCAACTAATGCATTTTTAATGGATAATGCTAAATCTTGACTAATAACAGGCGACAGCCATACATGGGGATCGACACTACCGTGAGCATGATCTCCATGATCAGCCTCCTCGTCATGCGCGTGATTATCTTCCGTAGTCGCATCTTCGTGCTCGTCATGTGCGTGGTCATCTTCTGTAGCGGCAGCTTCATGCGCATGATCAGCTTCATCTTCTTCGTCATGCGAATGACCAGTACTAACGGCTAATTTTTCATCAGGTATTTGAGATGCCATAGCAACCATAGTGACATCTTCGTTGGCTAATGTCTTTTTCGTATTTTCTACAAAACCTTCAAGTCCTAAGCCAATATAGAAAAATAGATGCGCGTCAGCTAATTTCATCATATCCTTTTGCGTTGGCTCAAAGGTATGCTCGTTAGCACCAGGAGGATATATAGAAGATACTTCTACATAATCGCCACCAATCCGCTCCGTAAAGTAGCTTAAAGGATAGACGGTTGTGTACACAGTTAATTTATCTGTTTTCTCCGTCTGTTTCGACGATGATGATTGATCACCACAGGCAGCTGTAAATACGGCTAGTACAGCAACTAAGAAAAATAGAAATATTTTTTTCATATAATGGATACCTCTTTCAAATAGTAATGATTACGATTTGTTTTTTAACAGTATCTATAATAACGCACATCGAATAAAAGTACAAGAAAAAATGACCTTCGAAAATTATTTCTTTTTCGAAGGCCATTTTTCAGGCACAGGATCAAAGCCACCAGGATGAAGTGGTTGGCATTTTAAAATACGTGTGACGGTCAAAATTAGACCTTTAATAGCGCCATGCTTTTGAAAAGCTTCTAGACCGTAAGAAGAGCATGTTGGATAGAAGCGACACGATGGTGGCGTCATTGGTGAGATAAATTTTCTGTATAACTGAATGAGCCATATAAAGGGATATTTCATGCTTGTCCATCCTTGTGATGTGAATTATTTTGTTTTGGTTTTGCATCGATTGTTTGTGTAAAAAAATCGCCTTTTTTCTTGAGAATAACGATTACGGAAACACCAAACATTAGCATCATCATTGCAATCATAATGATGATTGGTAATGGAACACCCATTGTTTTCACTCCAAATTCTATTTGATATTGTTATTATAAGTGATATTGCTATAAAAGGGTTAAATTTGAACTACTCGTCATGCTGCTGAAAATTTTGCTTCGGTTTTTCATCGACCGTATGTTTAAAAGCATAGGCGCGATTTACACTTAGAATGGTTGCGACTGTTACTAATATCACGATAATGATTGCAACCGTGATTAGCGAGGTTAAACTCATTGTATTCACTCCGTTCTTGTTCGTTATATCTATTATAAATTAGAAGCTCTAACTTAGTTGTGAAGGAAGTTTGACATTCCAGCGAATAAAATAACCACTTAACCACCATACTATGGAAAAAGGAGTGTTATCTATGGATCGTCAACGTGTTTATTTTTCACTTGCCCATAAAACGTATTATACAAATCCTTACGAAGGGCAATGGAATTTCGAACTTAATGTAGACCGGCAAGCATTAGATGTTTTTGAAAAAATATTTCAGCAAATGCAACTATTAGAAATTGCGAACGGTTGGCGCGCACAATTGCCTTATTTGCAATATCATTTGGATCGAGAAAATGACGAGTTAGATTTACGTTTGAAGAAAATTTATGCACTTATACATGAGTATGGGGATGATGATACAAAGCAATTTGTAGAACAACTTCCCTATTTCAATAAACGTGTCTAGCTATTGGCTAGACATTTTTTATATTTGCACAACCTGTATAACATTATGCTAGTGGAAGCGTGATAGAAAAATAATTTCTAGAAAAATAATAGCAAGTGTACTAAGTCCAACTAGCGCCATTTTTCTTTGAATAATATTTTCAAATGAATGTATTTTACAAACTGAACAACTTAATGCCACTCTAGATGGGTTGACCATTGTCATGAACGAAGAACTAACATTTTGAATGCAAGCAAGTATAGTAGGTGACAGACCTATGTGTGTAGCAGTTTCTGTTTGTAGTCGAATAAACATAGTATTGGACGCAGTATTACTGCCAGTTAAAAAACCACCTGTTGCGCCAATTAAAGGTGTTATGAATACAAAGTATGAACCAAATGTGTTGGCAGCAGTTACGGATAGTAGCTGAATCATCTCGGCCTCCGCCATCATTTCGGAAACCACAATATATAAAAAAGTTGTTAGCAATACAGGATAACATTTATTGATTGTTAATTTGATACTATCGAAAATTGATGCCTTACTTAAACGGAAGAGCGTACAAGTAAAGAGACAAACAATAAAGAGAAAAAATCCAGGCGAATAAAGAAACGATAATTGGAATTGATAAGACGCAATCGTTACGGTAAGCAGGCTCGTTAAAAAATCTTTAATTGGATTAATAGTTCTTGATGCGATTAATAGAGCGATTAACAATAAATAAGGAGAAATATTTTTTAAAAAGATATTAGAATAATATTGTTTGTTTCTATTTTGCAAAGAAATCATAATAAAAATAGCCGCCATCACTGTTAAAGAGCCCACTACTCCGGCAAGTTCTACACTGATGAAACGATTACAAATCCACACGCTTAAACCTAAAACTAATCCCATCGATAGTATCCGCCATTTTTTCTTTTGCATTGCTTCTTTTCCGACGCCTATGTATGTAACTAAGAAGGCAAAGTAGATATAAATAGGAATGCACATCAGAGCGCTTCCAACACCTAAATCCTCTAAAGGAATGTTTCCTAATGATGCACCAATAATTGTCCCCATTGCTAACGTGCCCCAAGGTATGATACATAAACTAATTAATGCAATGAAGGAAGATTGTAAGGAATTGAAACCTAGAGCCATTAAAATAGGTGCAATAACAATGACCGCTAGACCAAAGCCGCTAACGGATTCAATTAAAGGAGAGAGCCCCAAGGCCAATAATAATACTTGGTCAATCCGATTATCAGTAGAGGTGGCAATAGAAGAAGCTATTTTTTGGATGGACCCTGATTTTTCCATTAGATGATATAATAATATTCCAAAAAATAAAACATAGGTAACTGGCAATGTTATAAGAAAACTGTTGATAAAAGGTTTAGGCAGTAATGCGATGTTTAGGTGAAAAACAGGAGAAGTAGCAATCACTGTTGTAAGTAGGCAAGCAAAAATGCCAGTGAAAATAGAAGATTTCTTTAAAATAAAAATCATAAATAAAATACTAACAAGAGGGAATAGCGCTAATACGACTTTTAACATAAAACAACACTCCTATACTTTATTATTCACTATAGTATATTTTATTTTCACTAAAGTGTAAATATCTTATCTTGCATGAAATGATTCAAACATCTTCTAGGTTGATTGTGATTGATAATGTACAATATCATAGTAGAAGGGCTAACGAAGATAAGTTTTTAATTACATTTCACTATAGTAAAAATAATAGTAGGCGAACAAAGTAGTGAAAGGAGCTTTATTCATGGGATTTGGAAAGCAAGTAAATGTAATGAGGAAGAAAAACAAAATGACATTACAGGAGCTTTCAGCCGCAAGTAATGTGAGTGCCTCGATGCTATCTCAAATTGAAAGAGAGGAAAAAAATCCAACGATACAAGTAGCTTGTCAAATTGCAGAAGCTTTAAATACAACACTTTCAGCTTTATTAGATCAGCAGGAAAAAAGGGAGGTTGTCGTCATAAGAAAAGATGAACGACCCATTTATGTTGATGAAAAATCGGGTTTTCAACGACATTTATTATCACCTTCCGTTCCATCACGAGGTATTGAGTTTGTGTTAAATATTATTCCACCAAACAAAGAATCAGGCATATTTCCCGCGCATAAAGCAGGTGTAAAAGAGTATATTTTTGTTAAAAGCGGAAAGTTACGAGTTGAATTGGGGCATGGTGCTTTTTCTGAAGAATTAGAAGCAGGCGATTCTCTTTTTTTTGAAGCAGATACAGCGCATAGATTTATCAATATGACGAATGACGAATGCCACTATTTTCTTGTGATTGATTCCTCACAGTACATGAAATAATAAGACGAATAACATAATGAATACATTCGTGACAATATAATACGAGGAGTTGAATGGAATGTTTTCATTTCAAGATTTGAATGGATTTCAAGTGGATTTAAGCTTTACAAGAGGGGAGTTTCAAGTTGAACCAAAGCATGTCCTTGTCTTTTTAAAACATGAACAGAAATGGCTATGTACGATTCATAAGCGTCGTGGCGTGGAAGTGCCAGGAGGGAAGGTAGAACCAGGCGAAACATTAGAGCAAGCTGCTGTTCGGGAAGTATTTGAAGAGACGGGTGTGCATGTGAAAAATCTTCAATGGTTTGCAGAATATGCTGTCCACGGTGAACTATTGTTTTGTAAAACAGTCTTCACTGCGGAATTTGTCAGTCAGGAGAAGATAGATTTTGATTTGGAAACTTCGGGTATGGTCTGGTTAACCGATGAAGAGTTTGCAAGCCATCCAAATTTAAGCTTCCATATGAAAGATGAAGGCATGCAAAAAATGCTAGAGGAGCTGAAGCGCTTTGACAATCAATGGTGAAATAGTTGAAAAACGTCCATACCCTTCACCGAATCCAGCTATTCGATTATCAGAAATTACGTATCTATCCCTTGGATTACGTGTCAAAGGCTTACTAGCAGAGCCTAAAGCAGAAGGTACATATGACGGTTTTTTATATTTGCGTGGGGGTATGCAAAGTATCGGCATGGTAAGACCAGCACGTGTTGCACAATTTGCAGCCCAAGGTTTTATCGTGTTTGCCCCTTATTATCGGGGGAATAGAGGTGGAGAAGGTCGTGATGAGTTTGCAGGTCAAGATCGTTTTGATGCAGTGCATGGAGTAGATGTGCTAAAACAATTTTGCAACGATCATATCCATGTTTTTGGTTTTTCACGTGGAGGTATTATGGCGCTCTGGACAGCCATTTTACGGAAGGATATTACATCCGTTGTGACGTGGGCAGGCGTTTCGGATGCCACAGCTACATACTGGGAGCGAACCGATATGCGTCGAATGATGAAACGGGTTATTGGCGGGACACCTAATCGTGTTCCAGAAGCCTATGATGCACGCACACCTTTATTTCAAGTCGATCAGATTACAGCCCCAGTGCTAATTATCCACGGCTATCGGGATGAAAATGTAGATATTGAGCATGCAAGGCAGTTAGCATTTTACTTAGAAGATGCCAATAAAGTGTATGAAACTTGGTATGATCAACGTTTTGCCCACCAATATCCACCTGCCCAAAATCGTGAAACGGTTCGTGCATTATGCGAATGGATGAAGAAGCAGTGAAAATTGTTTGAGTGCCTGACACTAAAAAAAGACACTAAAAAAAAGGGAACGAATACATCGTTCCCTTTTTGTATGCATTATTTTAATGGCCCACCAAGATTAGTGATTGCTTCAGAAACATTTGAGAATTTCTTGAAGTTGTCGTTGAATAGACCAGCAAGTTCAGCAGCTTTCACATCGTAAGCAGCTTTGTCTGACCAAGCATCACGTGGGTTTAGCACTTCTGTTGGTACACCTTCAACTGCTGTAGGGATGTGTAAACCGAATACAGCATCTTGAATTGTTTCAACATTGTTTAGTTTTCCGTCGATTGCTGCACGTACCATTGAACGAGTATAAGAAAGCTTCATACGGCTACCTGTACCGTATTCGCCACCAGTCCAACCAGTGTTTACAAGGAATACTTGTGCGCCATGCTCATCGATTTTTTGACCTAACATTTCTGCATAAACAGTTGCTGGAAGTGGAAGGAATGGAGAACCGAAACATGTAGAGAATACTGGTTCTGGCTCTGTTACACCACGTTCAGTACCTGCAAGTTTAGATGTGAAACCACTTAGGAAGTGATACATTGCTTGCTCTTTTGTTAATTTACTGATTGGAGGTAAAACACCAAATGCATCAGCAGTTAAGAAGATGATTGTTTTTGGGTGACCTGCAACAGATGGATCAACGATATTTTCGATATATTGGATTGGATAAGCAACACGTGTATTTTCTGTTAATGAACCATCATCGTAGTCGCAAACACGAGTTTCAGGGTCTACAGCTACGTTCTCTAGTACAGAACCGAAGCGGATTGCGTTGTAGATTTCAGGTTCTTTTTCAGCAGAAAGGTTAATTGTTTTTGCGTAGCAACCACCTTCAATGTTAAATACGCCGTTGTCAGACCAACCATGCTCATCGTCACCGATTAATTTGCGGTCAGGATCAGCAGATAAAGTCGTTTTACCAGTACCAGATAAACCGAAGAATAATGCTACGTCACCAGCTTCCCCAACGTTTGCTGAACAGTGCATTGATAAGATGCCTTGTTGTGGTAATAGGTAGTTCATAATACCGAAAATCGATTTTTTAATTTCACCAGCATATTCAGTACCACCGATTAGGATGATTTTCTTTTCAAGTGATACAATGATGAATGTTTCAGAAGCTGTACCATCAACAGCTGGATCTGCTTTAAAGTTAGGAGCTGAAATAATTGTGAAATCAGCAACGTGAGAAGCTAATTCTTCTTCAGTTGGACGGATAAATAATTGATGGGCGAAAAGATTGTGCCAAGCATATTCATTGATTACTTGAATACTTAATTGTGAATCTTTGTCAGCACCAGCAAAACCTTTAAATACAAATAATTCGTCACGTTCTTTTAAGTATTTAACTACTTTTACATATAAGTTATCGAACACTTCAGAAGAAATTGGTTGGTTTACTTTACCCCAGTCAATTTTATCTTTTGTGCTTTCTTCTTCTACCGTATATTTATCTTTAGGTGAACGACCAGTGTATTTGCCAGTTTCTGCACGAACTGCGCCATCTACTGTTAACATTGCCTCACCACGAGATGTAGCTTTTTCAGCTAATTGTGGTACTGAAAGTTGAACGTTAATGTTCCCGCCGTTTAATAATTCCTTCAGTTCGTTTGCAATTTCTACTGAATTCATCGATTAAATACCATCCTTTTTTATAGTATTCCCTTGAGTTTGAGGGAGTTTTTCTTAATTTCAAAAATAGTATAACACAATTGCTTTAATAATCTATACTAATTCAAAAATTATTTTCGAGTTTTAAATACTTTTCAACAAAACGACATAAAATAATTGACATTGTTCTACCTTTTACGTAAGATGAGGAATTGAACGGATACTCTTATCCCGAGCTGGTGGAGGGTCAGGCCCTGTGAAACCCGGCAACCTGCATGAACTATTTCACGACATGCGTTGGTGCCAACCTGATGCAAGGGGATACCCCTTGAACGATAAGAGTGAAAGGTTACGAAGTCATTATTCCTTTCCTCATGTTAAGTACACGTGAGAAAAGGATTTTTTTTATTTTTAAAATGAATGTAAAGGTAAGTATGTGCAATTCTTTCCTTATTATAATGACGGATCTTTCGAAATCCTCATGTTAAAAGCAACAACGGCTTGAGAGTTCAATCCTTTAGGAGCGGACTTGACATGGGTAATGAGTACCGTATTAATTTCGCAAATACTATTTGTAAGAGTAATAGGAGGAAAACCAAATGACAAACCGTCGATTGTTTACATCAGAGAGTGTAACAGAAGGACATCCCGATAAAATTTGTGATCAAATCTCGGATGCTATTTTAGATGCTATTTTAACAGAAGACCCTAATGCCCGTGTAGCGTGTGAAACAACGGTCACAACAGGCTTAGTATTAGTAGCAGGAGAAATTACTACTTCTACTTATGTAGATATTAAAGGCATTGTGCGTGATACAGTAGCAGAAATCGGCTATACACGAGGCAAGTATGGCTTTGATGCTGAAAACTTAGCTGTACTAGTCGCAATCGGAGAGCAATCACCTGATATTGCCCAAGGTGTAGACCAAGCATTAGAAGCGCGTGAAGGTTCAATGACAGATGAGGATATTGAAGCAATTGGTGCAGGTGACCAAGGATTAATGTTCGGTTATGCATGTAATGAAACACCTGAATTAATGCCTCTACCAATTAGTTTAGCGCATAAATTGGCTCGTCGTTTAACAGAAGTACGTAAATCAGGTGAATTAGCATATTTACGTCCAGATGGTAAAACGCAAGTAACAATTGAGTATGATGAAAACAATGTCCCTGTTCGTGTTGATACGATTGTTATTTCAACTCAGCATGATGAAGAAGCAACACTTGAACAAATTCAAGCAGATTTAAAAGCATTAGTAATTGCTCCAGTAGTTCCTAGTGAGTTATTAGATGCACAGACGAAATACTTCATCAACCCAACTGGTCGTTTTGTTATCGGTGGTCCAAAAGGAGATGCTGGACTTACTGGTCGTAAAATCATCGTTGATACATACGGTGGTTATGCACGTCATGGTGGTGGTGCATTCTCTGGTAAGGATGCTACGAAAGTGGACCGTTCAGCAGCCTATGCAGCACGTTATGTAGCGAAAAATATTGTTGCAGCTGGTTTAGCAGAACGTGCAGAAGTACAGCTTGCTTATGCTATCGGTGTAGCACAGCCAGTATCGATTGCCGTTGATACGTTTGGTACAGGACGAGTAAGTGAAAGTGAAATCGTAAAATGGGTTCGCGAACTTTTCGATCTACGTCCAGCAGGCATCATTAAAATGCTTGATTTACGTCGTCCAATTTATAAACAAACGGCTGCATACGGTCACTTTGGTCGTACAGATTTAAATGTACCTTGGGAAAATACGGACAAGGCAGATGCACTAAGAGAAAAAGCTAGTTTATAATCTGTTTTGTCAAGAACATTCGATTTGGTAATGAACAAACGTAAATGTTTTTTTGAAAGGGGCTAGCTAGTGGCCCCTTTTTATCTTGTCTTTCGCATTTCTTCTTACTTGCTGCTAAGTCGGGGAGTAATGCACCTTCTATTTAAATCGTGAAGGCAACTAGTGCTCTTTAATCGAGTGAAAGATTTAAGCGGACTTTACGTAAGTGATTGAAAAAATTCGCTTTCTTCCCGTACGTCTACATACAAGATGTACTGTAGGCGGTTAGTGGAAGGAAATTGCGAATTTTTTTTATAAAGAGTTGTTACGTATGCAAACATCTACAACTATAGGGGCAATTCGCCCGTTTTGTAAGCATCCATTATTTTTGAAGAGATTTGTAATATTGTCCTTTTTCCGCGTATTCTCTAACGATACGTTCCATATCTTCCTTATCTTCAGCATTTAATTCACGTACAACTTTGGCTGGACGTCCTAATGCTAAACAATTGGGAGGTATGACTTTACCTGGAGGGACAAGACTACCCGCACCGATAAATGCACCTTCTCCTATCTCTGCCCCATCTAACACAATTGATCCCATACCAATTAAGGCATTTTTTCGAATTGTACAGCTATGTAAGGTTACTTGGTGTCCAACTGTTACTTCATCTTCGATTATTAATGGATATTTTGGACTTTGATGTAGACAACAAAGATCTTGGATGCTTACTCGTTTACCAATAATTGTAGGAGATACATCGCCTCGAATCACTGTATTAAACCATATTGTTGTCTCTGCTCCAATCGTTACGTCTCCCGTAACGGTTGCATAGTCAGCAATAAAAACCGATGGATCGATTGTAGGTGTTTTGTCTTTAAAAGGATAAATCATGCTAATCGCCTCTTTTCTTTCTTTGATGTAGTATTATCGTATCAAATACGCAATTTTATGCAAATATAATTTTATAATGGTACGAATATTTCGTTATAATTATTGTGTAACTAATTATTTAGGAGGACTATGTGAATGTGGAAATGGGAAGCTGATGGACAAGCGAAGGCTGTGATTGCTATTGTTCACGGTGCATATGAAAACCACCGTTGGTACGCATGGCTGATTGAAAAACTTAGAATGGAAGGCTTCCACGTAGTCATGGGCGATTTACCGAATCATGGGGCAAATGCGAAACTATCACGTGTCCATGATGAGGACTTTAAAGAATACAACAAGTATACTAGGCATTTAATTGAAAATGCCTTTTCATATAATTTGCCAGTATTTTTAATAGGGCATGGACTAGGAGCAACGTTAATACTGCATACCATGCATAAGAGAAAATATGAATGTGCAGGAATTGTCTTGACCTCACCTTGGTTGCAATTGAACTTACAGCCTGGGAAATTATCGAATGCATTAACGAGCTTAAGTGCTTTGACGGCAAGTGTGAAGATGACACATGATATTACTTTCGACAAGTTATCACGTAGTGTCGAAGGTCGCGATGAAATGAAAGACGAGTTTCCTTTTATGTCTGTCATTTCAGTAAAATGGTATCGTGAGTTACAACAGATGATGCGCAATTTAGTGATTATGCCGAAAGCAGAGTTTCCAAATACCCCTATGCTTATTATGACTGGAGAAAGAGATAGCATTACAGAAACTAGACAAACACGTAATTGGTTGCATCAGCAGGAGTTTGCTGAATTCCAATTTAAAGAATGGGCAAAATGCTACCATAATCTGTACCATGAAATAGAGAGAGATGAAATTTTTTTCTATATCCGTGATTTTATTAATAATGCTTTGCGTAGAATTGGCTATATAATTCGATAGAATGTTTCCCCTCCGAAAAATATTGTTGAATAAGATGTATAGTAACTTAAAAATAATGTTGTAATTTTCAGAAAAATGTAATACTATAATGTCTTAAAGAACGAATATTCATATTTTGGGAGGGGTAAGATGGAAAGTATTGTTAGTTTTATGAACAGTATTTTATGGGGACCGTGGTTTATTTATGGTATTTTATTGATCGGTTTATTCTTTTCAATTATTACAAGGTTCCTACAAATAAGACATATTAAGGACATGTTTGTCTTAATGTTTAAAGGGGAAAAATCAGAAAAAGGAATTTCTTCTTTCCAAGCAATGTCGATTGCATTATCTGGGCGCGTTGGTACAGGGAACATTGCTGGTACAGCAACTGCCATTGCAATGGGGGGACCTGGTGCGATTTTTTGGATGTGGGCAATTGCCTTCATCGGTGCAGCGACAGCTTATGTGGAGTCAACATTAGCGCAAATATATAAAGAAGAGAAAGAAACAGAATATCGTGGTGGTCCAGCCTTTTATATTGAAAAAGGGATGGGGCAGAAGTGGTTTGCAATCATTTTTGCAATTGCAGCGTTAATAGCCATGTTAATACTAATGCCTGGTGTTCAATCAAATGCAATAGCAGGTGCCGTTGAAAACGCTTTTGGAATGGAATCTTGGATTACAGGAATTATTATTGTTGTATTATTAGGTGCTATTATTATCGGTGGGGTTAAATCCATTGCAAATGTTGCACAAGTAGTTGTCCCATTCATGGCTTTAGCTTATATTCTAATGGCAATCGTCATTATTTTTATGAATATTTCAGAAGTACCTGCTGTATTTTCGCTAATTTTCTCTAGTGCTTTTGGTGCACAAGAAGTATTTGGGGGAATTATTGGTTCAGCAATCGCTTGGGGGGTTAAGCGTGGTATTTATTCTAACGAAGCGGGTCAAGGAACTGGTGCGCATCCAGCGGCGGCAGCTGAAGTTTCACACCCTGCTAAACAAGGTATTGTGCAAGCGGCATCTGTGTACATTGATACATTATTAGTTTGTTCAGCTACAGCATTTATGATCTTATTTACAGGTATGTATAATGTTCAGAATGAGAAAGCTGCGGAAGGTACAGATCCGTTTATTTACGTAGGTGAATTCAATGAAAATGGTCTTACTGGTGAGGAGCAAATTACCTTTGCGAAAAGTATTAAAGAAGGTGCTGCATATACACAATGGGCAGTGGAATCTTCATTGCCAGGCATTGGTTCAAGCTTCGTAGCAATCGCTTTATTCTTCTTCGCATTTACGACAATTATGGCGTACTACTATATAGCAGAGACGAATGTGGCCTATTTATTCTCAGGGAAAACCGAAAAGATTTTCATTTGGATAGCTAAAATCGCCTTTTTAATTGCAACATTTTTTGGAACGATTCGTACATCTGACCTTGCATGGGCAATGGGTGACGTTGGCTTAGGATTAATGGTATGGATTAACGTTATTGCCATTTTAATTATTATGAAGCCTGCGATTCTCGCATTAAAAGATTACGAGAAACAGAAAAAAGAAGGCAAAGACCCTGTGTTTGATCCTCGTAAACTAGGAATTAAAGGTGCGGATTTCTGGGTTGATTACAATGATAAACGCAAAAATAAATAATGTATAAAAAAGTCCTCTCAATATTGAGAGGACTTTTTTATTTTAATGGCCGTCGCAAGCGGCTGCTTGTGCGTTCAGAATTGTTTGCGTGACTGGCACCGAGAAGTCTTTCATTTTTTCTAATGCAATAACAAATGGTGGGTCGTTTTGTTGGTTTAGAAATTCGTATTTTAACACATGGACATATTTTTGTGGTAACTGACTAACAAAGTCGATAACAGCGTCACGTTCTTCTTTACCGCCTGGATGGCCATGGTAAATAACAAGGACAATTAATCCGCCGATTTTTAGCAGTTGCAATAAATCTTGAATTGCAAGAATCGTTGTATTAGGTTTTGTTACGATATCATGGTCACTGCCAGGCAAATAGCCAAGATTGAATATAGCAGCCGCAACTGGTTTTTGAACATGCTTGGCTATATTTTCGTGCCCCGTATGTAACACAAGGGCACGGTGTTCTAATGCATTATCTAGCAGACGGTGCAAAGTAGCATCGACTGCTTTTTTTTGCACGTCAAAGGCATAAACTTGTCCGTTATCACCAACAAGTTGAGCTAAAAATAATGTATCATGGCCGTTTCCAGCCGTAGCATCGACAACAGTATCGCCTTCTTGTATCGAGTCTATTAATAATTGCTGTGCATATTGTAAGACGCGTTGAAGCTTCATTTTGTGACCTCGGCATTATAAAATTTACCTTGCCAACTGCCCCGACGTTCTAACTCTGCATCAATACCGTTCAATACTTCCCACTTATTAACACTCCACATTGGTCCAATCATTAAATCAATTGGTCCATCACCTGTTATACGATGGATAACCATTTGCGGTGGTAAAATTTCTAACTGATCTGCAACTAGTTTTGTATAAACGTCTTGATCTAAAAATTCTAGCATGCCTTTTTCATATTGCTTAACCATAGGCGTCCCTTTTAATAAATGCAGTAAATGGATTTTAATGCCTTGGACATCCAGTTTAGCTACTGCACGTGCCGTTTCCATCATCATGTCATAATCTTCAAGTGGAAGGCCATTGATAATATGTGAGCATACACGAATCCCATGCTTACGCAGCTTTTCAACACCTTCTACATAGGTTGCATAATCATGTGCACGATTAATCAGGTTTGCCGTTTTTTCATGGACGGTTTGTAGTCCCAGCTCAATCCATAAATAGGTGCGTTTATTTAGTTCTGCTAAATATTCTACAACATCATCTGGTAAGCAATCTGGGCGTGTTGCAATGGACAGACCGACTACACCTTCTTGTGCTAACGCAGCCTCAAATTTTTCCTTTAAAACTGGCAGTGGCGCATGGGTATTTGTATAAGCTTGGAAGTAAGCCATATACTTGCCATCTTTCCATTTTTGATGCATTTTGTCTCGAATTTCCGCAAATTGCACATCAATAGGATCGACTTTATTTCCGGCAAAGTCACCTGACCCTGCAGCACTACAAAATGTACAACCTCCGAATGCGACTGTACCATCTCGGTTCGGGCAATCAAAACCTGCATCGAGCGCTACTTTAAATACTTTATGACCGAAGTGATCACGTAAATAGCGATTCCATGTATAGTATCTTTTCCCCTCTGTGGGAAAAGGAAAGTTTGTTTCTGTCATGTATTTCACTCCTCTAACATTGTATTTTATCATGTGCGTAAGGTTCCGTCATGGAGTAAGAATATAAATAGACAGAGACAAATATTAGGCGGCTTTGTTTACTTAAATAAATAATTTATTTTTGTAGTAAAGGAACAGAACTGTTGGCTACTATAACGCATGCATAAAGCACAAAAAAACGGCTTATTTAAGAAGTTTTTTATGAAGAAAGGGTAAATTTATTTTCCTTGTACTTTTTTATTTTTCATCATAAACTAGCTATTTAGAGAAACGAAATAATGGGGGTCAAGGATATGCCAAAAAGTGTTTGGTTTTTAATTATCGGTATGCTTGTGAACACGACGGGCAACTCTTTTTTATGGCCTTTAAATGCCATTTATATGCACGATTATTTAGGGAAATCACTTGCAATGGCTGGCTTTGTTTTAATGTTGAATTCGGCTGCGGGTGTATTAGGCAATCTATTAGGTGGTTTTTTATTTGATAGAATTGGCGGCTATAAATCTATTATGCTGGGCATTTTATTGACCGTTGCTTCGTTAATAGGATTAACAATCTGGCATGGCTGGCCACATTATGTTTGGTTTTTAACCATTCTTGGATTTAGTGGAGGAATTGTATTTCCAGGGATGTTTGCGTTAGCAGGAGCGGCTTGGCCTGAAGGTGGTCGTAAGGCATTTAATGCGATTTATTTAGCGCAAAATTTAGGTGTTGCCGTAGGGCCCGCATTAGCTGGGATTGTGGCGGATTATCAATTTGATTATGTGTTTGTTGTTAATTTAGCGATGTATATTTTATTTTTCTTTATCGCATTGATTACATTTAGAGGAATAGATGCGGAAAGTATAGCATTGAAAAATGTAGTAAGTGAAAGTAAACGTATTACAAATAAGGCACCATTTTATGCCTTGTTAATTTTAAGTTCATCCTCCGTGTTATGCTGGCTTGCCTATTCGCAATGGAGTGCAACCATTTCATCCTATACGCAAGATTTGGGCTTAGGGTTAAAACAATATAGTTTACTTTGGACGATTAATGGGCTTCTTATTGTTGTTGGGCAACCATTAATCGCACCGCTTGTGCGCCGTTGGGAACATCAACTAAAACGTCAACTAGTATTTGGCATTACGCTTATTGCAGCGTCGTTTGGCATTGTAGCATTTGCTGGAGATTTTAAAATGTTTGCTGCTGCAATGGTTGTATTAACTTTTGGCGAAATGTTTTATACACCAGCTTTACCGACCATTGCAAATCAGCTTGCACCAAAGGGACGCGAAGGTTTTTACCAAGGTATTATTAATAGTGCGGCTACAGCAGGTCGGATGATCGGTCCATTGTTTGGCGGCATTATGGTGGATCAATTTGGTATGATTGCCCTTGTTTCAATTTTAGTAGTTATTGTATTAATAGGCATTTTCCCATGTCTGATCTATGACCGCCCATTATTGGGTGGCAGGCACGCAAACAATTCTGAAAATTAAAGGCGATTTACTTATAAGCGAATGCTATAGCATTCGCTTTTTTATTTTTTGGATTGAAATAGTTGACGCAAAAGGATACAATCATACATATTCAAATATTTGAATATGTGAAAATGAATGATATGGGGGGATTAACGTGGAAGAAGGCTTACAACAGTTTAAAGCCGATTTTTTTAAAGCCTTAGCACACCCGTTACGGATAAGAATTCTTGAGTTATTAGTCGATGGCAAGAAAAGTGTGAATGAGATTCAAAGTTGCCTAGAAAAAGAAGGCTCGGCAGTTTCCCAGCAGTTAAGTGTTTTACGGGCAAAAAATATTGTTTATGGTACAAAAGAAGGTAAAAAAGTTTACTATTCTTTAAGTGATCCAATGATTGTTGAATTGTTGCGTGTTGCAAAAGATATCTTTGACAACCATTTAATTCATACAATTTCAAGACTAGAAGAAATGACCGTCAGTGAAAATGACGAAGAGTGCATGTAGGGGATGTAACATATACCACCCCTTACTGAACTGGATTCGAAAAACTTAATTATTTCGAAGGGAAGATTATTGTATGAAATCACTGTTTACAGGTCGGTATGAAGGGTATTCAGTTGATCATTTTAAAAAGGACTTATTATCTGGCATAATTGTTGGGATTGTTGCAATTCCACTAGCGATGTCTTTTGCCATTGCTTCCGGTGTAAAACCAGAATATGGGATCTATACAGCGTGTATTGCGGGCATACTTATTTCACTATTTGGAGGTTCAAAATTCCAAATCGGTGGACCAACAGGTGCTTTTGTGCCAATTCTTTTAGGCATTGTCTTATCATATGGCTATGAAAATTTATTAATTGCGGGGTTAATGGCGGGAGTGCTGCTATGTTTAATGGGCCTTTTCAAGCTAGGTACTCTTATAAAATTTATACCACGTCCTGTAACGATAGGCTTTACTGCGGGTATTGCGGTTATCATTTTTACTGGGCAAATAGCTAATTTTTTAGGTTTAACAAATATTACACGTCATGAATATTTTATCGCAAATATGAAAGAGTTGTTCGTGCATATAGGAACAATTAATTATTATAGTATTTTCATAGCGGTTATTTGTCTTGTAATTATCCTTTTAACACCTAAATTTTTTCCAAAAGTACCTGGCGCATTAGTAGGCATTGTTGTTTCTACACTTGTTGCTACCTTCTTTTTTTCAGGACAGGTTGCAACAATTGCTACGGCTTACGGTCAAATTCCTAATACGTTACCGAAGTTTTCAATACCAGAAATCACCTTGGAACGATTACAATTATTGATTGGACCTGCCTTTGTAATTGCCATTTTGGGCGGGATTGAGTCGCTCTTATCAGCAGTTGTTGCTGACGGTATGACCAATACGAAACATAATAGTAATCGTGAGCTTGTAGGACAGGGCATAGCGAATATTATTACACCATTATTTGGCGGGATTCCTGCTACAGGGGCGATTGCACGTACGGCAACCAATATTAAAACGGGTGCTGCATCACCAATGTCAGGTATTATTCATGGTGTGTTTGTATTAGTCACATTATTGTTATTAGCGCCCTTTGCTTCGCATATTCCGTTAGCAAGTATGGCACCAGTACTAATGGTCGTTGCGTGGAATATGAGTGAACAAAAACATTTTGCTCATATTGTAAAAGCGAAATCTGGAGATTCACTTGTATTAATTATTACTTTTTTGCTTACCGTTTTCGCTAGCCTAACGATTGCTGTTGAAGTAGGTCTTGGCTTAGCCGTTGTGTTGTTTGCTAAACGAATGAGTGAGAAGTTAGTTATAGATAAAGTATTACCTGACCATACAAAAAAGAATGGAAAGGTACAACCTTATGTTGTCAATCAAAAGCATGACTGTCCACAAATTAGTATTTATACGATTGAGGGTCCACTGTTTTTTGGTGCAGCGCAAACGTTTGAAGAGACATTACTGCATTCTATGCAAGAACAACCGAGCGTTCTGATTTTACGTATGGGAAAAGTGCCATTTATGGACTCCACAGGTGAGTCTTATTTTAGCAATATCGTGGAGAACTTTACAAAGCATGGTGGCAAGGTCTTCGTCACGGGCATACAAGAGGACTTAAAACTAGCGCTTATGCGTAATGGATTATATGCTCAAATTGGACAAGATCATTTTTTTGAACATACAGGAGAAGCTATAAATAGAGCATTGACACATTTAGATATGAATAAATGCCTTGGTTGTAAACATTTCGCTTTCCATGAATGTGCTGACTTTTCGAGTGACAGGCACGGAAAAGATTCTGACAATTGATGACGATTGAACAGGAAAGCTCCACACGATGGATTGTCGTGTGGAGCTTTCCTATTGGGGTGCTACATTACATGATTTGCTTTCATGTTCTTCGCAATATTGGCAGTAAGATAGTGAGTGGCGTTGTGATGTTTGAAGAAAAAAGCTATTGAGAATACTTGTATCAAAGAAGGGGAAGTTTGAAGATATAGGATGCTTGTAGAGATAATACGAGCTATAAGGATAGTCCTCCATTTTGTCAACCATAGGGGGAGACGTTGAGATAGGATTGCGGTGAATATAGCGACTAACACTAAGCATGTCGAGTTGTGAGGGAACAAGGTCTGCAAAATATCGACTCTCATATAGATGACCGCAATAGTTGTACTTCTTTTTAAAGTAATTGCTGTAACGCCAATTAACATTGGCCATCACTTTGCCTAGTGGCACTTTGGGTGAACGAATCAGCAGGTGATAGTGGTTAGACATAACGCAATAAGCAACAATCGTAAACGAATATTTGTGATAAGCATATTGTAATACACGAAAGAAAGCTTCATAATCTGCTACATTGTGAAAAATAGTTTGACGATTGTTACCGCGTACTACTACATGATGATAATGATCTGGGGACCAAAGCCGTTTTTTTCTTGGCACACGCTATTGCCTCCTTTACTTTTTTCTTTAGCATAAAAAAGCATGTAAAGAACGTCAATTAAACGGGAGTTACGAAAGTAATGACTATTTTTATTTTTCATGTGCATAGAAGGTTGAAATGAAAAATTGTTGGTGAAAATAATCATAGAAAAAATTTTTTGATAATTGTGTGGAAATTGTGTGCGTGCCAGGCACCATAAAAAGATGCTTGTGCTTTTCAGGACTTTCCATTAGAATAAATGCAATACATGTAAAGACATTGATGAGGAATAGTAAATTTGTGGTTCTTTTTAGAGAGCTAGCGGTTGGTGGAAGCTAGTAAGGATGCAAATCGAACTCGCCTGCTGAGTCTGCATACGTAATATGAAATTTTACGTTTGCCGTTATTTCCGCGTTAAGGAAGCTTGAGCCGAGTGTAATCACTAATTTGGGTGGTACCGCGGGAGTTAAGAATACTCTCGTCCCTTTCTAACAAAGAAAGGGGCGAGTTTTTTTATTTTTTAAATATTTTGTCAATTCTTACGATAAGTGGTACTGCACATACTATAAGGAGGAAAAATAATGAGCTTTAATCATCAACAAATTGAAAAAAAGTGGCAACAGTATTGGGATGTCAACAAAACATTCAAAACAGAAAATGAAATGGATAAACCGAAATTTTATGCGCTTGATATGTTCCCTTACCCATCAGGTTCGGGACTTCACGTAGGACATCCAGAAGGTTATACAGCGACAGATATCCTTTCACGTTTTAAACGTATGCAAGGCTTTAATGTTCTACATCCGATGGGATGGGATGCATTTGGATTACCTGCCGAGCAATATGCACTTGATACTGGGAATGACCCAGCAGAATTTACAGCAAAAAATATTGCGACATTTAAACGTCAAATTCAAGAGTTAGGCTTTAGTTATGACTGGGATCGTGAAATTAACACTACAGATCCAGAATACTACAAATGGACACAATGGATTTTCATTCAATTATATAAAAAGGGCTTAGCTTATGTAGATGAAGTGGCGGTAAACTGGTGCCCAGCTCTAGGTACAGTGCTTGCGAATGAAGAAGTTATCGATGGGAAGTCTGAACGTGGCGGACATCCAGTAGAACGTCGTCCAATGAAACAATGGATACTTAAAATTACAGCTTATGCGGATCGTTTAATCGACGATTTAGAAGAAGTAGATTGGCCAGAATCCATTAAAGACATGCAACGTAACTGGATTGGTCGTTCGGAAGGTGCAGAAGTAACATTTAGCATCGAAGGGTCGGACAAAAACTTTACGGTATTTACAACACGCCCTGATACGCTATTCGGTGCAACATATACAGTGCTTGCACCAGAGCATAAACTAGTGGCTGAAATTACAACAGCTGAACAACAAGCTGCTGTCAATGCATATCTTGAAAAAGTAAAAATGAAATCAGACTTAGAGCGTACAGATTTAGCCAAAGAAAAAACAGGTGTATTTACAGGCGCTTATGCAGTAAATCCGATTAACGGCAAAAAAGTACCAATTTGGATTGCTGATTATGTGTTAGCGACTTACGGAACTGGTGCGATTATGGCTGTTCCTGCACATGACGAACGTGATTATGAATTTGCAAAAGAGTTTGGTTTAGACATCGTTGCTGTACTTGAAGGTGGAGATATCGACAAAGAAGCATTTACAGGTGACGGTCTGCACATTAACTCTGATTTCCTTGATGGTTTAAATAAAGCAGATGGTATTGCAAAGGCGATTGAATGGCTAGAGGAAAAAGGTGTAGGGGAGAAAAAGGTATCTTATCGTCTTCGTGACTGGCTATTCTCTCGTCAACGTTATTGGGGTGAGCCAATCCCAATGATCCATTGGGAAGATGGTACAACAACTCCAGTTCCAGAAGCGGAGTTACCATTAATGCTTCCAAAAACAGATAATATTCGTCCATCTGGAACAGGGGAATCACCATTAGCGAATATTACGGATTGGGTAAATGTTGTAGATCCTGAAACAGGCAAAAAAGGTCGTCGTGAAACCAATACAATGCCACAATGGGCAGGCTCTAGCTGGTACTTCCTACGATATATTGACCCTAACAACAAAGAAGCGATTGCTGATCCAGAGTTACTAAAACGTTGGTTACCGGTTGATATTTATATTGGTGGAGCAGAGCATGCAGTATTGCATTTACTATACGCGCGCTTCTGGCATAAAGTTCTATACGATTTAGGGGTAGTGCACACGAAAGAGCCATTCCAAAAATTATTTAACCAAGGTATGATTCTTGGTGAAGGTAATGAAAAAATGTCTAAATCAAAAGGCAATGTCGTGAACCCTGATGAAATCATAGAGTCACACGGTGCAGATACACTACGACTTTATGAAATGTTCATGGGTCCATTAGAGGCTTCAGTTGCATGGTCTACTAATGGTTTAGACGGTGCTCGTCGTTTCTTAGACCGCATCTGGCGTTTGTTTGTCAACGAAGAAGGTACGCTATCAGCGAAAGTGCAAACTTCAGACGATAAGTTTTTAGAAAAGTCATATCACCAAACAGTGAAAAAAGTGACAGAAGACTACGAAGGGATTCGCTTCAATACTGCTATTTCACAAATGATGGTCTTTATTAATGACTGCTACAAAGCAGAAGTACTTCCAACAGCCTATGCTGAAGGATTTGTGAAAATACTAGCACCAATCGCTCCGCATATTGCTGAAGAGCTATGGCAACTATTAGGTCATGAAAATACATTATCTTATGAAGAATGGCCAGCGTATGATGAGTCTAAGCTTGTGGACGATGAAGTGGAAGTTGCTGTTCAAGTGGCAGGTAAAGTACGTGCGAAAATTATCGTAGCAAAAGATGCTTCAAAAGAAGAAATTGAAAAAGTAGCATTAGCCGATGAAAAAGTACAAGAATATATGGCGGGCAAAAACTTGGTAAAAATTATTGTTATCCCAGGAAAGCTTGTTAATATTGTTGTTAAATAATTAAACAAGAAGCCGTGAAATACGTTGTAAGAAGCGTACTTCACGGCTTTTTTTTATAAATGTCGTTGGGAATAGGAACATTACATGCATTGCGATAAACGAGCCACGTATACAGGGATTGAGCGGAAAGGAAGCAAACAGTATCTTGCTAACAATGAAGAGGTCGACACGTAATGGAAGAAATAGTGGCAGGAATTCAAACGTATGGTAGATGCTACATCGAAAGTAGCACAATTATAAAGTAAAAGCATCAACGCCAACAGATAAAATCATATCGAGCGAAAAATATGGCACAAGCATGTAACCTAAAAGGCAAATGTTTAGGAGTTAACGTTAGTTATGGACGAAATAGAAAACAGCTCTAAGCAAATTAAAATGTAAAAAATAAGGTCGATTCTAAAGTTTTAAAACGATGCTACGAAAAAAAGTGTCCGAAGCGGGGGCACTTTTTTTGTTAAAGTGAAACCAACTTTAAAAATTTTACGACTATAGGATGAATGGATAAAGGAGGGGCTCAAGTGAGTGAGCATTTAACAGCCATTATGGAAGAGCACGGCGAGTATTGCCTTCGTGTGGCCTATTTATATGTACGAGATTGGTCGATTGCAGAAGAAATCGTACAAGATGTATTTCTCGCCTACTATTTGCAACAGCATCGCTTTGAACAAAGAGCTTCGCTTAAAACTTATTTAGTAAAAATTACAGTACATAAAAGTCATGATTATTTAAGAAGCTGGAAAAATAAACGTCATCAATTACTTAGCAAATTTCATTTTGGTATTAGTAAAAGAACGCCAGAAAGCGATGTCATTAAAGCGGCGGAACGAGTTACATTGCAAGCGGCATTATTTGAGTTACCTATTACTTATCGGGAAGTATTGATTCTTTATTATTATCAGGAATTAAAAGTACGTGAAATTGCAGATGTACTAGGTAGTACAGAAAATACAGTGAAAACGAGGTTGCGTAGAGCGAGACAACTGTTACAAAACAAACTCGAACGAAGCGATTGGGAGGTGCTAGGCGATGACATCTTTTAAAAAGAAGCTGAATGAGGAAATAGGCGAAACACCACGTTTTACAAAAGGATTAAAGGAGCGCATTGTGCACCAAGCCGCACAACAACAGTACAAACAAATTAGCAAATGGCAATATCCAGCAATAATTGTAGGGATAATGGTGACACTACTTTTTTTGATTGCGAGTGGGCCATGGCAGCAAACGGAATATGTACAGCATGCCTCAATTGTTGAACTAGCGCAAAATGAAGAAATACAGCAATTGTCAATTGCACAAAATTGGTATGAAGATTCATTTAAAGCGGGGAGAACAGGTTGGGTAATAGGACAACAAGAGTACGCAAAAGGGACTGAGACAAAGCTGTTTAAGAACATGCTTCAAAAGGCAGTGGTAAGACAAAAATCAGAGGAGTATTACTTAATTAATAATTTATGGATAGAATTTAGTAATGGGCAAGTGGTAAAGCTCCAGATGTTTAAAAGTGATGACAAATTTGCCTTTCTCGATCTAAAAACCAATAAATTTTATGAGGTCAATGATGGGGAGGCTATATCCGCATTTACAGACTTTAATTTTAAGAAATTGGACTTTAACTTTTTGGTCTTTCTCGTATGGATTGGTTTCATTTGGCTAGGGGCTTGGGTAGCGGAGAGAGCCGTTCGCTGGAAATTCCATATTCCAAAAGAGCCGAAGTATGTAAGTGACAATCATAAGAAAGTCGTATATCTTAATAAGTTTATCAATGTGATTGTGCTATGTATATTTAACTTAAAATCATGGATTATATTTATTGCTGCTGACTTTGTGCTCATTTTAGTTATATTGTTACCTAATTTAGCAATCGAATATTATTTTGGCAGACATGAAAAAAGACATTACGTAGCATTAACAACTACAACTTACACATCTATTATATTTATCGCTTTCCTTATTTGGATTCAATAAGTAAAAGGATGTTTCGCCTAACTTGCGAAACATCTTTTTTGTAAATGTAAAGTTTGATAGAAAAGTGTTGGTGCTAATCGTCTACTATGGGTATACGATTTGCCTGCTGAAGCGATAATTGAAAGATGCTTGATACTGTAAAGCTAACGGCTAAACCATTTAAAAGATTAAACTGTACGCCAACACCAATACCAATCGCAATAGAGAGCAATATTGCTAACCAACTAAGCTTATGAATAGTTCGGTTTACAAATAAAAGAATGATCATAAAAGGTAACATTGTAATATGGATAAAGGCGAAAGTATAAATCACACCTAAAATTGTTATGTTGATTGATACAAATAGACTGAATAAAAGCACCATTAAGCCGATTAAATAGTAATAATAAGGTTTTCTTGTAGAAAAAAAGCGTTTTGTTGCGCGCATCTCTACTAGCAATGTAGTTATAATTGCAAAAAGTGTAATCATAAGAAAAGCGAATGTAAGAAAACCTGGCTGTACTTCATACAAAAAAGTAAGTAATAAAATTTGGAATTCCCCGTAAGAACCACTATATAGCGCAATCATTAGAATGGCTGTAAACGATAACGTTAATAAGGCTAAAATCACACCTGATGAAAATAAGCTACGGCGTACTTTTTTCGGTTTTACAAAGGCAATCAAATACCATGTAGATTTATCCACTAACACTTGCCCTAAAATAGCTAATTGAATCACAATATAGAACAATAGAATTTCGCTGTTTTTAAAATAAAATAAATAAGGATGGTATAAACGAATTCCTTCATAAACAGTGCTAGCGCCATTTTGCACAAAATAAAAAATAGGAATAAAAATGAGTAGAGAAAATAGCATCATGATAAATAGTGCATCTAACCATAATATCCCTTTTAAAGATATAAATCTATCCAATACTAACATACCGATTAGAAATATAGCTATTGTAATGGGGACTGGTATATTTAACATAATAGTGGATAATACACTAATACTTATTAATTGAATTAACCAAATTTCAATACCAGTTAATAAGTAAAATAACTGTACTACTTTTAAATTCATGCCATTTAATTTTTCTTGCATTTTCATTATTAAAAAGCTTTGTTTATGTTGGCTTTGTGAATAGCCATTTCTATTTAAAAAGAATCCAATAATGATAAACGATAGGGCTATTGCTACCGTATAACAAATACCAGCCATAAAACCATAAGAAATAAGTGCTGATGGAGAAGATAATAAAAAATTGCCACTAATCCATCTTGCTAGTAGTATGATGACGCCGGCTGTTGTACTTAAACTGGCAAGCGGTACAAGAAGTGAACGTTTGTTAAAATACATAGGTTTTACGATCCTTTATACATTTGTGATACTTTATATTGACGTGGCGACTGATTATATTTTTTCTTAAAAGCGACACTAAAATAATGCTGGCTATTAAAACCACAGCTTTCTGCAATTGTGGACATACTTGCCTCCATGTTTTCATTCATCTTTTTAATCGCCATCTCTAAGCGATAATTATTAATATACTCGTTAATGCCAATCGATTGTTCTTCTAAAAATTTACGGCTTAAATAACTTGGATTTAAATGTATTTTTTCAGCAATGATATTGAGCGTAAGTTTTTCATGATAATTTTCATGAATAAATGAAAGTGCACTTTGTATCGCATCATGGTTGGAACTCCATGCTTTATATTTTTCAACGATATCGTTTAATTCACTAGCAATAACAGGCTTCGTTAAATAATCTGTCACCCCGATGCGCAAAGCTTTTTGTGCATATTCAAAGGTTTGAAATGCAGTCACCATAATAATATCTAATTCATAAAGTTCTTTTAATTCCTTGCTTAACGTAATGCCATCTTTTCCAGGCATTTGAATGTCTAAAAAGGCGATTGTTATGCGATGCTTTTTGGCTAATTGTAATGCTTGAGAAGCATCGAGAGCAGTGTGAAATTTCCAATTTGGAAAATGGGGCTTTAATAAATAAATCATTTGTTCAAGCTCTAAAGGCTCGTCATCGGTGATTAATATATTCATGTTGCTTCATCCTTTCTTTTAGCTTGGATTTACATCTAAAGCATACGCAGGAACATGAATAGTAACGGTATAAAGCTGCTCCTCACTAATAGTTGAAAATATAATATTTTCAAGCCCATAAATCAGTTCAAGACGTTTTTGTACATTTTCAAGGCCATAACCTTGCTGCAATTCATCTTCTATTTGTTTGCGTGCTGTATCGCTGGATTGTGTATTTTTAATTTCAATCTGTAAAACGCTATCTAATTTTTTTATATAAATGGACAGCTCCGCAGGTCCTGCATGCTTCTCAAATCCATGTTTAAAGGCATTTTCAATAATCGTTTGAAAAATAAACGGAGGAATTTTTACAGAAAGAGCTTCTTGGTCTATATATTTGTGTATCGTTAAACGATGTCCGAAACGTAGTTGCTGAATATTTAAATAACTCTCAACAAATTGCATCTCGTTCTTTAAGGCAATTAAAACCTCGTGATTATTGTATTTAAATTTAAAAAATGTTGCTAATGCCTCAATGCCCGCAACTAAATCTTCCTTACGATTAATACGGGCTAGACTTAGCAAAGAATTTAAAGCATTAAAAAAGAAATGCGGCTGTATTTGTTGATTGAGTTGGAGTATATTTGCACGCTGTAAATCTTGTTCTAACTCCAAATGTCTTTTTTCTTCTTCAAGGCTATCAATCTGCTTTTCAAAAATAAATATGAATGTAAGCAGAAAAGCTCCAATAATTGGAGCAATTACACATAGGAGAATATAGATATTGAAAGTTTCTAGTTGTAACATAATGAAAATAATCTCTCCTGTTTTGTTTAAGTTACATTAAACTAAATTTTCTGCAAAATGGCAAGCTACCTTTTGAGTTGTTTTTATTTCCCGTAATGCTGGTACTTCAACTCTACACTTATCAGTTGCAAACGGACAGCGCGTGTGGAAACTACAGCCAGTAGGTGGATTTAGCGGTGATGGAATATCACCTTTTAAAATAATACGTTCCTTACGGTGTTGCTTATCGATAATTGGTATAGATGACAATAATGCTTTTGTATAGGGATGGAGCGGTTGAGAGAATAGGGACTTCTTGTCCGCGATTTCGACTACTTTTCCGAGATACATCACCATGACACGATCAGAGATGTGTCGAACAACACTTAAATCGTGAGAGATAAATAAAAATGTTAAATCCAACTCGCGTTGCAGCTTTTTTAATAAGTTTAATATTTGAGCTTGAATGGAAACGTCTAATGCAGAAACCGATTCATCGCAAATAATAATTTTTGGATTAACGGCGAGTGCTCTTGCTATACCTATTCGCTGTCGCTGTCCACCAGAAAACTCGTGTGGATAGCGCTCGAGATATTCAGGACGTAATCCGACAAGTGCCATTAATTCTAGCATGCGTGATTCCTGTTGCGCAGGTGGTACAATTTTTTGAATAGACATAGCTTCAGAAAGCATTTTGCGAATCGTTCTACGCGGATTAAGTGAAGCGTAAGGGTCCTGAAAAATAATTTGAATATCCTTTCTAGCCACCCGAAGCTCTTTTTTATTCATTTCAACTAAATTTTTTCCGAACAACAATACCTCTCCAGATGTCGGTTCATCCAACCTTAAAATAGCACGACCTGTTGTCGATTTCCCACAGCCTGATTCACCGACGATGCTTAGCGTTTCTCCTGGCATAATTTCAAAAGAAACACCATCTACAGCTTTTACAACTTGCTGCGCACCAAAGAGCTTTTCTTTTTTTAAGAAAAAATGTTGTTTTAAATCGCTTACTTGTAATAATGGCTGCCTGTTGTCTTTGATTGTCATACCATCATCTCCTCCTTCGCTGATTGTCCTTGCCACTCGTCACTATACATCCAACATCTTACTTTCTTATCTTGTTCGACCATAATAAGTTCTGGTTGTTGCTCGCGACAGAGCTCGGTTGCAAATGGACATCGTTCAGCATAACGACAGCCAATTGGGTAATGATAGGGACTCGGTACTGTACCATGGATTGTTGATAGTTCTTCTTGATCTTCGTAGAGCTTTGGTAATGATTGAATTAAGCCATTTGTATAAGGATGGAGCGGCTTTTCAAAAAGACTATCTGTAGAACCTTCTTCTACTACTTGTCCAGCGTACATCACCGCAATTTTATCGCAAATCTCAGCTACTACGCCAAGGTCATGCGTAATAAAAATAATGCTCATTCCTAATTGTTGTTGTAAGTTTCTAATGATATCGATAATCTGTGCTTGTATCGTCACGTCTAGGGCTGTTGTGGGTTCATCAGCAATTAATACATCTGGTTTACAAGCTAAAGCCATGGCAATCATAATACGTTGCCGCATTCCACCACTTAATTGATAGGGCTCCTGTTTTGCTCTTTTTTCTGGCGCGGGTATGCCGACGAGGCGAATCATTTCAACTGCCTGTTGCCAAGCTTCCTTGCGAGATAAGCCTTGATGTAAGCGGATAGTTTCGGCGATTTGTTCTCCAACGGTTAAGACGGGATTTAAACTAGTCATCGGTTCTTGAAATATCATGGATATTTTATTGCCTCTTATTTTCCGTAGTTCTTCATCCGATAGTTTCAGTAAATCTGTATTGTTTAGCAGTATTTCACCATTAATAATTTTACCTGGTGGAGTAGGCACTAATTTCAAAAGGGAGAGAGAAGTCATAGATTTTCCACAGCCTGATTCACCAACAATTCCTAACGTTTCTCCTTTATGAAGTATAAATGACACACCATCTACTGCCTTCGCGACTCCTTCACTGGAATAAAAATATGTTTGTAAATTTTTTACTTCTAACACTGTATGTCCTTTCATGTTTAATTCCCCCTAGTTTAAATCGATGCGTTTATTAAATATTCGATATAAAATATCCACAAAAAGATTGATGATAACGAAGATTAAAGAAGCTACTAGTACACCTCCTTGTACAACGGGTATATCCCGTGTACGAATCGCATCAACTATCATACGCCCAAGTCCGTTGACAGCAAAAACGGATTCTACTAATACTGTACCACCAAGTAAAGTACCAAACTGTAAACCTACTACAGTAATAACAGGGATTAAAGCATTGCGTAATGCATGTTTTAAAATAATCACGTAACCTTTTAGGCCCTTTGCTTTTGCTGTGCGAATGTAATCTTGATTAACAACCTCAAGCATACTGGAGCGTGTCATACGAGCAACAATAGCAGCTCCACCAGCCCCAAGCGTTATTGCAGGTAAAATAATGTGTTGTGCGCTTTCCCATCCTGCTACAGGTAGCCATTGTAGCTGAACGGAAAAAACATACATTAATAAAATACCAAGCCAAAAACTAGGTAGTGAAATACCTAAGAGCGCAATAACCATTAAGCCTGCATCTAAAATCGAGTATGGTCGTATTGCTGAAATAATCCCGGCAATCAGGCCTAGCACAATGGTGATGAAAATACTGTATAACGCAAGCTCGATTGTAATCGGTAAACGTGTCGTAATTTCCTCAAGTACGGGCTGTTTATTTTTTAAAGAATGCCCCATATCCCCATGTAAAAGATTGCTAATATATTCACCGTATTGAACGTAAAGAGGTTTGTTTAAACCTAGATTTTCGCGTAACTCTTCAACTGTTTCATTGGAAGCACCTTCACCAGCTAAAATCAATGCAGGGTCACCAGGAATCATCTGCATAATTAAAAATACAACAAGGGTGACACCTAATGTAACGGGGATAATTTGTGCAATTCGTTTTAAAATAAATAGTGTCATTTCGTTCACACTCCTTTAATTTTTCATCCTTGGATCTAGTGCATCGCGTAACCCATCACCAAATAAGTTAAAGCCCAGAACAAGCATGGATATCATGAGGCCAGGAAACATTGCCATATATGGAGCAGTAAAAATAAAGTCCCTACCATTCGATAACATGGCTCCCCATTCAGGAGATGGAGGCTGCGCACCTAAACCTAAAAAAGATAAACCTGCAGCAGATAATATAGCTGTAGCTAAACGCATAGATGCTTGTACAATAATTGGTGATAAAATATTAGGGAAAACATGCTTTGCTAAAATTGTGACATCACTTGCTCCAAGCGTTCTGACAGCATCAATGTATTCCAATTTTTTTACTTCCATTGTGGAGCCGCGCACAATACGAGCGAACATCGGGATTGAGAAAAAGCCAACAGCAATTGTGACATTGATAAGACTTGGTCCTAATGCACTGACAATGGCCAAAGCTAGTAATATACCAGGGAAGGCTAACATGATGTCCAATATTCGGCTAATAATGGAGTCAATCCATTTGCCGTAATAGCCTGCAATAAGCCCTAACAATGTGCCAATCGTTCCACCAAAAAGTACGGCTGAAAAACCAACACCAATTGAAAGGCGTGCACCATATAAAATTCGACTAAAAATATCACGTCCTTTATCATCAGTCCCCATTAAATGGGCTAAACTTGGTTCCTGTAATTTTTGTTCCAATTGCACATCGAATGGATCATATGGTGCAATAATTGGCCCAATAAGAAACATAATGAAATAGAGTAGAATAATGATGCCACCTACAACTGCCGCTTTATTTTTTGCCATTTTGTTAAGAAAATTAATTCTATTCTTTTTCCGAGAGGCTTTGCGGGCATCCAATAAGATTGCATGATTCACTGTAGTCGTTACTTTCTCCATAATGATTACTCCTTTTTTATATAGATGTGTTATCAATTTATTGAAAAGAGCATCGAAAGTAAATATTTCAAGGAAGATTAGTCAGAAAATTTAAAAAACAAGTAAAGATTTTAAAAAACAAGTAAATTTTATTTCTTTATAATTCGAATTGTAAGTAACGAACAAACGAGGAGGAGTAGTTATGAGGAAAATGAAAATGTTTTTATTGTTAGCACTAATGACTGTCGTTCTATTGCAAGCTTGTTCCACTGCAAGTAACAATAGTACGGAAGGAGCAAAGGAAGGAGCCAAAAGTGTAGGAGGGGAGCTTATTGTTTTAAGGGCTTCAGATGCTACTAGTCTTGATCCTCATTTTATAACGGATATACCTTCAGCAAATATTATTCATGGTAAGGTCTATGAAACATTAGTTGCCTTTGATAGAGATCGAAAAATTGTTCCGTTACTAGCAGCATCATGGGAGCAAAAGGACGAGCTAACTTGGACATTTACATTAAATAAAGGCATCAAGTTTCACGATGGTGAAGACTTTAATGCAGAGGCTGTAAAAGCGACATTTAGTCGTATATTAGATCCAGCGACAGGCTCACCACAACGCGATAAGTTATCTATGATTAGCGAAGTCGTAGTGGATGATCCATATATTGTGACATTGAAACTAAAAAATTCGTATGCACCGCTACTATCAATTTTAGCGAGCCAAGAAAGTAGTATTATTAGTCCGAAAGCTGTAAGTGAATCAGCAGATCAACTTGCCACACATCCAGTTGGGACAGGTCCATTTATTTTTGAATCATGGAAATCAGGTCAAGCAATTACACTAAATACGAATAAAGAATATTGGGGTGCTGTACCAAAGATTGATAACGTGACATTTAAAATCGTACCGGAAGATTCAACACGTTTAGCGATGATTGAAAGCGGAGAAGCGCATATTGCCGATCAAGTACCAGTGACGGATATTGACAGAATTGAAAAATCATCAACAATGAATTTATTCCGAACAGAGGGACTTGCCGTTGAGTTTATTGGCTTTAATGTGAAAGATTCCTTACTATCAAATGTCAAAGTACGTCAAGCGATTAGCTATGCGGTTGATCGTGAAGCTATTATTAGTGGTATCTATAATAATGTAGGCACCCTTGCAAATTCAGCAATGAGTCCAAAGGTAATTGGTTATTCAAGCGAAACGAAGGCTTATGATTATGATGTTGTAAAGGCAAAACAATTGTTAAAAGAGGCTGGCATTAAAGAAGGGACGAAAGTGAAGTTATTAACAAGTGATCGAAAAGAGCGCATTAATATGGCTGAAGTTGTGCAATCACAATTAAAGGGTATTGGCTTAGATGTTGAAATTCAAGTGATGGAATACGGTGCATTTATTTCAGAAATCACAAAAGAACAGCATCAATTGTTCATTAGTGGCTGGGGCAATGCAACAGGTGACGCTGATTATAATCAATACAATCTGTTCCATACAGCTTCCATGGGCGCACCAGGCAATCATTTCTATTATAGTAATCCTGAAATTGATCAGTTAATTGAAGAAGGACGTTCTGAATCAGATCAATCTAAACGCAATGACATCTATAAAAAGGCGATGCAATTAGAGCTAGATGAGGCAGTATATATTCCTGTTCGTAATTATGAGCATTTAGCGGTTTATAGTAATGCTGTAAAGGGCTTTTGGTTGGATGCATCAAATTATACAATGCTTAGTGGTGTAGAGATTGTCCAATAAAGATAGTCATCCAAATACTAATGAGGAGAGTAAACGATGAACACACTATTGCTAAAAAATGTGAGATTAGAAGAAGCTTTTGAACATGAAAAAGAGCATATTGTCGCAACTCGAACAGCTATTTATGATGTCCTAATAGAAAATGGACATGTAAAACAACTAGATAAAAATATACCTGTTACTGATGATATGAAGGTACTGGATGCCCAACATCAATTATTAGTGCCTTCCTTCCGAGAAATGCATATTCATATCGATAAAACGTATTTTGGTGGTGAATGGCAAGCACCAAGACCAATTACTAAAGGAATACTAACACGCATTGAGGAAGAACAAATTCTATTACCGAAGCAATTGCCGACAGCGGCTTATCGCGCTGAGGAGATGGTAAAATGGCTAATAGCACAAGGGCATACACACATTCGCTCCCATTGTAATGTTGATCCGCAAATTGGCACGAAACATATAGAAATTACAAAGCAAGTATTAGAGAAATATAAGGAACAAATTACTTACGATATAGTTGCTTTTCCACAGCACGGCCTTCTTCGCTCCAATGTAGAGGGGTTAATGCGTGAAGCAATGACAATGGGGGCTACGTTAGTGGGTGGTGTTGATCCATCAATTGTTGATCGAAATATTGATAAATCACTCCAAACAACAATGCAAATAGCACAAGACTATCATACTGGTATCGATATTCATATTCATACAGCCAATACATTGGGTGAATTTGAATTTTATAAGTTAATTGATTTGACAAAGCAAGCCAAAAAAGAAGGGCAAGTGACGATTAGTCATGCGATGGCACTAGCTGATTTACCACAGCCTCAACTAGAAAATTTAGTACAAGCAATGGCTTCTGTTCAAATGGATGTGACAACAACAGTACCAATTGCCATCCATCGCGCTACGATACCAATCCCATATTTATATGAAAAAGGGGTCAACGTTTCTGTGGGACACGATAGTTTAACGGATCACTGGTCCCCATATGGAACGGGCAATACGATTACAAAATTAAATGTGATGGCTGAAAGATTCCGTTTTATGGATGAATATTCATTAAGTCGTGCATGGAAATATGCATCTGGCGGCATAACACCATTGAATGATGAGGGTGAGCGTGTATGGCCGAAGGTTGGTGATATGGCCAATATGTTGTTAGTAGATGGCGTTAGTACAGCACATGTTGTAGCTAGAAGATGTCCAATCTCTACTGTTATTTCACAAGGCAACATTATTCACCAGCAAGATGTGGGAGAGTTGAAAGGAGAATTCAGATGAAGCAATGGCTGACAAATGTTCTACTTGAAACAGGAGAGTACGTAAAAGAAAATGATACAGTTGGTACAAAGGTTGAGCTTTTTCATCTTGAAATTATGCAAGGTGTTATCTCGCAGATTATTCCAGCCACACAAGCAATTAATGCAACGCAACCTATGACAGATATGAAGGGAAAGCTCCTTTTACCCGCATTTAAAGAAATGCACAATCATTTAGATAAAACATACTTATCATTACCGTGGAAGGCTGTTATACCAGCTAAAAATTTAAAAGATCGATTAGAGCAAGAAGCGAGAGAACTACCTATTTTAGCTAATACAGGGAAACAGCGAGCTGTTGCTATGATTGAAAAAATTATAAGTAACGGCACTAATCATATACGCACGCATGTCAATATTGATCCATACATTGGGTTGAAAAATTTAGAAGGTGTTTTAGCCGCATTAGATGATTATAAAGATATTGTGACAGCAGAGGTTATTGCGTTTCCACAGCATGGTTTACTAAGAGAGCATGTACCGCAGTTACTACGTGAGGCATTACGCCAGGGTGCTACAATGATTGGGGGACTTGATCCTGCGGGCATTGATAATACTATAGAGCGTTCTTTATATGAGACGATGGATATTGCTAATGAGTTTAATGTCGATGTAGATATTCACTTACATGATAGCGGGCATGTGGGCTACTATACAATTGATAAATGGCTAGATATTGTCGAAGAAGCCGGTTATCAAGGGAGAACAGCCATAAGTCATGCATTTGCATTAGGTGATGTATCTGTAATGGAACAACATGCTATAGCAACTCGACTAGCGGAACAACGAGTGAAAATCATGTCGACAGTGCCTTATAATCTTAATCGTGTGATGCCACCAATTGATTTGTTAGCAGAGCATGGGGTTGATGTTCATTTTGGTTGTGATGGATTTTATGATTCCTGGAGTCCGTATGGTTCTGGGGATGTTTTAGAAAAAGCGACTACTTTTGCAGAAGTTTCTAGAAAGTTAGATGAACGTTCTATTCGCCAAACATTAAAATATATTACTAATGGTATTACTCCGTTAGATACTAATGGTCAGAAGGTTTGGCCAAATATCAATGATGAAGCGAGCTTTGTGTTTTTTGATGCGGTATCAAGTGCCGAAGTTATTGCAAGAAGACCTCTAGATCGGACGGTCATGTCTAAAGGAAAATTTATTCGTTAATTTGTGGGAACGGCATACTTAATGCCGTTCTCATCTTGAAATGATCTCCCTTTATCTAAACAAAAATCCGCCTGACATTCCTATACTTACGTAATGCATTTTGTTAGAGATGCTTTGCAAAAGGAAGCAAAGCGGTTTTTTTATTGTAGTGCGGCTGCGGATTTTTATAGGAGGGCTTTCGAACATGCTTGTAAAAGCTATTATCGGACATTTTTAATTATGTGAGAAGGTGCTACTAATGAAACAACTAACAACGTACATGATTTTATTTAGCTGTGTATTTTTTTGGGCTAGTAATTTTATCATCGGCTCTATACTCGTTCATCATTGGGACCCTCTAGCAATTGCCATTTACAGGCTTTTAGTTATAGTTCTTTTTTTAACTTGTATTAGTTGGCAATCCATTGTACATGTATCAGTTACACGAAAGGATATTTTATTATTATTTGCTGCTGGCATTTTAGGTGTTGCGATAAATCATTATAGTTTTTATGCAAGCCTTCAGCATACAACGCCGATTACAGCAGCGCTTATCTTAGCCTGTGCACCCATTGTTACGTCACTTCTTAATAAACTCATCTTTAATGAATATCGTAATGGCATATTTTGGGTAGGTGCTATTATCTCATTAGTAGGGGTTTCTATGATTATTACCAAAGGAGCATACGGAAGAATTTCGATTGGTAAAGGTGAAATACTAAGCTTAATAACAATGTTAAGTTTTGCCTTGTTCCTCATAATAGTCAATGACCTAAGTGTCAGAATATCTGCTGAGGTAATTACCTTTTATACAAATATAATTGGTCTACTTGTTTTGTTGCCGTTTGGAACTTCTGTATTGTCTCAAAAGAATAGCCAAGTGGGTTTTCCAATGTGGTTACTTTTAATTGTTTCAGCAATTATTATTCATGGAATTAGCAATTTAATGTGGAATAGAAAAATGAAAGAAGTAGGGTCGACAAATGCATCGCTATTATTAAATTTTGAACCAGCTATTGCGATGATTTTAAGTGCGATGGTTTTACATCAGCTTCCGACAAGCATTCAAATTTATGGTTCGTTGTTGATTCTTTTAGGAATTATCCTTTGTATTTATTATAAAGAAATAAAAGCTCTTTTTAAGTGGCAGGCACCGAAACGAATGTGAATATTCAGAATAATTTCGGTGCCTGGCACGTTATTTCAGGCACGTTATTTCATTTGTTCTGGTAGCCAAAGTGATAATTGTGGAAGTACGATAACGAGTGCTAAGAACACAATCATTAAAATAATAAATGGAATAACTCCTTTGACTACTTCTCCGAGTTTTTCCTTCGCAATACCACTTACTACAAAGAGATTTAGACCTACAGGAGGTGTAATCATACCAAGCTCCATATTGATTGTCATAATAATCGCAAAGTGAATAAGGTTGATATCAAAATGAACAAGGATTGGTAACAAGATTGGTAGCGTTATGAGAATAATGGATACTGCTTCTAAGAACATCCCCATGATAAAGAATAAAATATTGACGATAATCATGAAAATCCATTTGTTCAAGTCACTTTCCGCAATCCAAGCACCAACTTGTTGAGGAACTTGTGCGTTCGTTAAATATAAACCGAATAAAGACGCAGCACCGATAATTAAGAAAATCATTGCAGTAATATTAATAGACTCAACTAATACTTCACGGAAGTCTTTTAACTTCATTTCACGATAGATAAATAGTGACACGACTAATCCGTAGAATACTGCAATCACAGCCGATTCAGTAGGTGTGACAACGCCAGAATAGATCGTTCCTAAAATTAAAAATGGTAAGAAGCCACCCCAAATGGCTTTTAGTGATTTCCGCCAGCGAACTTCCCAAGATGCCGGCTCATCGCCATTAAACCCATTGCGTTTTGCATAGAAGATAGCAGCAACGATTAAAATACCAGTTAACGCAAGACCTGGAATAACCCCAGCCATAAATAATTCACCGATAGATTGCTCGGAAGTTATACCATAAATGATTAAAGGAACACTTGGAGGAATTAAAATGCCGAGTGTACCACCAGCAGCTACAAGTCCCATAGAGTAGCGCTTTTTATAGCCAGCTGAAATCATGGCAGGAATCATAATGGAACCGATAGCAGCAGCCGTAGCAGGGGAAGAACCCGAAATGGCTGCGAATATCGCACAGGCAACAATGGTTACAACTGCGAGACCGCCAGGGAGATGTCCAATCCAAGCGCGTAATGCTTCTATTAAATACTTAGAAATGCCCCCACGTGCCATAAGTACACCTGCAAGAACGAATCCCGGAATAGCCATCATCGGGAATGAATCGAGAGCTGTGAAAATACGCTGTGGAATCATATTCATATTGAAATCAATTTGGAAGAACACTAAAATCGTTGAAAGCGCTAAGCTGACTGCGACAGGTACACGTAAAAATAATAAAATAAAGAAACTAAGTAAGAGGATTAGCATATTCTTCGTCCTTTCCTCTTAAAATATTGACTAATCTTTCTACAAATCGTAGTAAAAATAACACACCTGAAATCGGCAGTACTAAGTAGACTACCCACATAGGAATGCCGATGTCTAGTGATACCATACCTGATGTATAGCGGTTTTCAACTAAAATAAATCCATAGTACGTATAAATGAAACAAAAGACGATGCTTAAGCATGTTGCCACTAAATCTAAAATTCGTTTCTGGGATGGTTTTAATTTATCGTATAAAATATCTACTTGGATGTGTTGATTGTGACGAAGTGCTAAACCAAAGCCAAGAAATGTTCCCCAAATAATGGCGTAACGTGCTAATTCTTCTACCCAAGCTTGGGGTTCATTAAAAATATAACGCATCATTACACCGTAGAAAATCAGTGCAATACCAGCTACGAAAAAGAATCCAGCAAGGATTTCCTCTAGATACCCCCATAGTTTATGTAAAATATTCATGCGGATGCCTCCTTAAAATATGATGATTGTATTTTCCGATTTAAAGTAAAATGAGAATGCATTCTGTCTATCAATTTTTCGAAATATTGTAAGCGATTTACTTTAAGAAAAAGAGTGAGTGTCGATAAGTCATCGACACTCAATTTAAAGCGCTTATTTTAAATCACGAATACCATTAATTAAATCTTCAGTAATCGCTTTGCCAAACTCTTCGTAAACGGGCTCAAGTTCAGCTTTGATAGCCTCTTTTTGAGCAGCTGTTAATTCAACCACTTCAATGCCAGAGTTCTTAATGTTTTCATACGATTTGGCGTTTTCTTCAGCAGCTAAATCCCAAGCTAACGTTGTAGCCTCATTTAAAGAATCTTCAACCGCTTTTAATAAATCGCTAGGAATTTTATCCCAGAAAGGTTTGTTCACAAAGATAGCGTAGTCAAGACGACCGTGTTCAGATACAGAAAAGTACTTTTGAACTTCTTGGTATTTTTGAGTATCGAAGTTGTTGAACGTATTTTCTTGTCCATCTACAGTTCCTTGTTGCAGAGCAGCGTATGTTTCACCGAATGAAATCGTCGCTGAGCCAGCATGTAAAGCTTTAAATTGTGCTTCAAGAACTTTCCCTGCTTGTGCACGGAATTTTAAACCTTTAAAATCTTCAACATTTACAAGTGGGTGTTTGTTATTTGAAAAATGTTTAAAGCCGTTTTCCCAGAATACTAAACCTTTAATATCATTTGCGGCTAATTGATCGGATTCAAGAATGGTTTTTGCTACGTCAGAATCAAAGAATTTACGAACATGCTCTTCGTTTTCAAAAAGGTAAGGCATGTCTACGTATTGCCAACGAGGGTCAATTTTCACCATTTTTGTAACAGATGGAGCAATCATATGTACGTTTCCAGATACTAATGCATCCAGTTCATCATTATCGCCATATAATTGAGAAGAAGGATAAACTTCAACTTTCACTTTACCGTCAGTTTTCTCCTCAACTAATTTTGCAAAAGCATCGGCAGCTTTTCCTTTAACACTGTCAATTGATGTAACGTGAGAAAATTTAATAACAAGCGGTTTATCTTTTGTATAACCACCATCTCCTTCAGCTGCTGGAGCAGAGGCTGTTTCTTTTTTGTCGCCACCACACGCGGCTAATGCTAGTACAAGCACAGCCATCAGTGACATAAGAAGCCATTTTTTCATGTCAAATCCCCCTTAAAGTTTTGATTATAGTTAAAAGGATCCCCTTTAAACCCAAGTTAATGACGTGATTGGTTTTTTGGCAGTGCCAGTATATATTTCTTGTTATAGTTATTTGCGTAATACTCATACACTGGGTCAAATGCAGATTCCCATTGCTGAACATCTTCATCTGTAAAGTAATGAATATTGATACAACTACAAGCTTCCATTTCTTGCAAACGTTCTGCTGTAAGATTTTCTGCCAGTTGCCATTCCCATTCTTGTACTTCTGCAAGCGTTTCAATAAGCAATGTTTGAACATCCTTCGGTAAGGATTGCCAGAACTCATTGTTCATCAGTAGCAAATAACCTAAATAACCATGATTACTAATAGTTAAGTAGTCTTGTAAGGAATGGAGGTTTTTACTTGTAATATTTGTTAAAGTATTTTCCTGTCCATCTACATTGCCTTTTTGTAGTTGATGGAAGACCGTGTTGAAATCTATGCGTTTTGGATAGGCACCAACACTTAAAAATTGTTCTGCTAAAATATCACTTGGCATGATGCGCATGCGTAAGTCTTTTAAGTCAGAGACATCTTGGATAGGGCGGATACTATTACTCAATTGTTTGAATCCACTATCCCAAACACCCATTGAAAACAGATTGTGGTCATTTAATTTCTTCATTAATGATTGACCCACTTCACTATCAATGTATGAACGTACTTCCTCAGCATTTTTAAATGCATAGGGTAAGTCCATCACTGACCATTCGGGAACGAGTGTAGTAATTTTTGAAATGGCTGGTGCAATCATTTGAATATCGCCACGTAAAAGCGCATTCATTTCTTCACCGTCTTTATAAAGAACACCATTTGGAAAGACTTGAATTTCTACATGACCATTACTTCGTTGTTTAATGAGCTCGGCAAACTTTACTGCCGCCATTCCCTTTGGTGTGTTTTCACCAACTACATGTGAAAAGCGAATAACAATTTGTTCTTCATGACTTAATTGCTCATTGTCTGTAGGGTAGTCTTGTTGCTGACAGGAAACTAACAGCACTGTCAGTAAAATGAGAACGCTCACAAATTGTTTGAGAATACGATTGCGCCACATATAAATTCACCTCTAATCTATTGAAGATGTGAACGCTTTTTATTGTATTGTATTTATTGAAATACTCAATATTATGGTATTAATGAACATTTTGGTATTTATGGTATATAACAATTTATTATTTTAATAAACTGTTACAAAACAGATTGCGTGCTTTTTTTCTTATGTGTAAGTAAGTGAATTGAAATGCTTTAATGCTAAAAAACTTCTCAAAAGAAAAGAATCTGCACGTCTTGTATGGGAAACGATAGCATAGCAAAATCCTGAAGAGAACGTGGATATTGCTATGCTTGTTGCTTACCCACAAAAAGCGAGCAGATTCTTATTTCTTGCTATTAGTAATCACAAACGTGGAGAAATTGCGCAGGATGCCATTATTTAATGGAATAGTATTTTGTAGGCCGTCCAACAGCTCCGTATTTTAATTCGATTTGCACAGTACCTTTTGTTGCTAAAAAGTCTAGGTACTTGCGGACAGTTACTCTCGCCATGCCAACATTTTGCGCAAGCTGTTCAGAAGTAATAGGTGCCTGAAGTGTTGTTAAGTAACCTAAAATTTGTTCCATTGTAATGTTGTTCAAGCCTTTAGGCAGTTCAAGCATTTCGTGCTGGATGCCTAACCACTGATCAATATCCTCTTGGTTAATTGTCGCGGTGCTTAGTAAACTTTTTGTAGCGTTTCGATATTGTTGTAAAGCTTTTTCGAAGCGATCAAAACGAAATGGTTTTATGAGATAATCCATTGCACCAAGTCGAAGGGATTCTTGTACAGTAGGTGCATCACGAGCGGCTGTAATCATAATAATATCGGATGGAATACGCTGCGCCCGAATTTTTAAAAACAATTCCATTCCCGTCATATCTGGTAAGAACATATCAAGTAAAATGAGATTAGGTTTTTGAATAATGATTTTTTCGTAGGCATCACGTCCGTTGACAGCCTCTCCGATAAGCTGAAAACCAGTCATTTTATTTAAAAACCCTTTGTTAACCTCAAGCACCATTGGATCATCTTCTACGATAAAAACTGTGAGTTTGCTCATTGTTCGTCCATCACCCCTATATTAATTGTAATTGTTGTACCAACATGAACAGTGGATTCTACTTGAATCGTCCCCTTATTGGATTCGACAATTTGTTTGACAAGTGCAAGTCCAATACCGTGTCCATCTTTTTGTTTCGTACTAAATCCGTATTCAAAAATACGCTGTGGTATGCCTTCTATTCCTTTCCCACTGTCCTGCACTTCTATAATTAAAAAGTGCTTATCCCCAATAATCGTTAAGTGAACATCTTTATGTAGACATTCGAAGCAAGCTTCCATTGCATTGTCCAGTAAGTTGCCGATAATGGTAATAATGTCACCACACGATAAACCACTCATAAAATCTACAAGGTTGGAATCTTCATCAATTGTTAGTTCAACGCCTAGTTCCTTAGCACGTGAGTATTTGCCAAGCAATAAGCCTTGAATTGAATAGTCTTGAAATTTATCATGCAAGCTTTGAATGATTTCCTCTTCATCTGTAATTTCATCGATAATGAGGCTTAATGCATCATCATTTCGTTCCAATTGGATAAGCCCTGCAATACTATGGAGACGGTTCATATATTCGTGTTGCTGTGCACGCAAAGAATCGACAAGCATTTTAATACCCGTTAATTCTTCGGCAAGCATATTTGCTTCTTTGCGGTCGGTTAACATGATGAGATATCCGGCATTTTGCTCCATAATCCGAATTGGAAATGTTCGAACTAAATACATTTGGTCGAACATTAACAGTGGTCGATAGATTTCGTGCTGTTGAATAGTATCCTCTGCCAGCCAAGTGTTTTTAAATAATGCTTTTCTGGAAACTTTATGCCCAAAGAAATGCGTATATTGCCTAGCTAATCGGTTAATAAATGTTACATTCCCGCTTTCGTCAGTCGCCAAAATACCAATATCCATCGCTTGAATAATGCCTGAGCGTTCTTCTACTAGCCGAGCGATTTCATAAGGTTCCAAATTCAATGTTTGGCGTTTTAAATGGTTAGCAACCCATACAGACCCACCTAAACCAATTACGAGCCCCCAAAAAAGAGAGACTAAAATATCAAATTGATATTGGTCTAAAAGGTTGTACCATTTTGGTGCCAGTAGCCCAACAGTAATAACGCCAACTTGTTTTGTACCTTCCTCATTCATTATTGGTACGAATGCTCGTATGGAATAGCCAAGGACACCATGCGCCTTTGATATGTACTCATGCTGTGAAAAAGCTTCTATTTCATCGCCACCTTCAAAAACGGTACCTAGCTTACTTTCAGATGGATGGGAGTATCGAATACGTTTCATATCAATGATCACAATGTAATCAACATCCGTTGTTAATCGGATACGTTCCGCAATGGGTTGAATAACTTCAAACCCCTCTTTTGTGCCTACATTTTTTTGTACGTCTGTCAGTTGCGAAACCGTTCGTGCTATAGCTATTGCACGGGCACCAAATTCTTTTTCCAAAGCGCCAGCTAGATTATGAATCATAATTGCACCACTCGTCGTGATAGAAAAAATAACAATTATGAACGAAAAGATAAACATTTTTAGTCGCAACGATATGTTTTTCATAAGTATGTAAAAGGAATGCTAAAATGGCAGCCTTTTATCATTTCATCACCTCTGTTATTGAAGATTTCGCTAAGTAAGCGCAGTGATTATGTAGAGTAGCACACCTATTTTTCTAACTAGAACTAGGACTATCATTCTATAATAAAGTAACATAAAAGAATAGCTTGTTGTAATACAATTCAGCTTAAAAGTATTCATTTCAATGGTGTACTATAACAATTTACATATACGTTCTCTGAGAAAAAATGAAAAAAGTGGGAAGTGCTATGAAGGTTTTGTTGTTCTATTATTTGTAACGTGTTTTCGGTAAATCAAAAAATTTATATTTGAATAATAAAAAATAATAGGTAATTTATCTTGAAAAGGTCGTTATACAAATCGTTTGTGTAAATTAATTTACATTTTAAATGCTTACTGGAGGAGTTTACATATGTTGTGATAGCTTGATTTCTTTTGCGCAAAGAAAATTTGCTTCGATAAGGTTTTAAAATTCTCTTTTGTTCTTAATATTTCTGTCTATCAATTATTTGTATTTTCTAACCCTTTACGTCTAGTGGTTTTGAATCTAGTGGCAGCGTAGGAGAATACATGGCTTAATATGTGAAAATATGCACAAATTTAGCTATTTTAAAATAATTTATTTAGCGTAAATAAGTACGGTAGAAAAATAATAATAGCTAAAATATGTTGGTGAAATTGTTTGATAAACGCCTTTTTTCTTAGGGACTGTAAGGATTTCGATGTTTTTGATATGCATTGACTAGTCGAAAACTTTTTGGAGAAATAATATTTTTTAGAAAAACATCTTGCATTCGAATAATTATAAGTGGTAAATTGTTTTACATGGACGTTCATAGAATTTTCACAGGTAGCAAAAGAGGGGAGAAATGAGAATTTATGAATAAAAATAGATGGTTAATTGCATTATCTGCAATCGCTATTCACCTTTCCATTGGTGGAGCCTACGCATACAGTGTATACAAGCTGCCGATTGTCACAGAAATGGGATGGAGTGAAACGAAGGTTACGATAGCCTTTACAATAATGATGGGGCTTGCTGGTTTTTCAGCAGCGCTATTTGGTAGTTTAGTAGAAAAAATGGGTCCGCGTAAATCGGCTATGGTAGCAGCAGTGCTGTTTGGAGCAGGACAAGCTGGTGCAGGTGTGGCAATCTCTATGGATTCTGTCACTTTATACTGGTTAACTTACGGCTTACTTAGTGGTTTAGGTATGGGAATTGGTTATATCGCACCTGTTTCTACATTAGTAAAATGGTTCCCAGACCGTCGCGGTTTAGCTACAGGTATGGCTGTATTAGGATTTGGATCGGGAGCATTAATTACTGCACCGGTAGCAGCAAACTTAATGGAAGCAGTCGGAATTTCTACAACTTACTTTATTTTAGGGGCAAGTTACTTCACGTTAATGATTTTAGGGGCTTCTTATATAGCGCCGCCAAAACCAGGTTTTATGCCTGCGAATATGAAAGCGGCAGCAGAAAAAGGCAAGGATGTAGTGAAAAAAGATTTAGCAGTAATGTCAGCTCGTGAAGCTGTGAAAACAAAGCATTTCTGGATGTTATGGTCCATGCATTTAGTCAATGTAACTGCGGGTATTATGATGATTTCTGTTGCATCTCCGATGGCGCAGGAAATTGTAGGTTTATCAGTTGCAGGTGCTGCAGCAATGGTAGGCGTTATGGGATTATTCAATGGTGGTGGTCGCTTAATTTGGGCTGCTGTGTCGGATTATATTGGTCGTTCAAACGTCTTTGTAATATTCTTTACAGCACAACTTATTACATTTATCGTATTGCCACATACGACAAACGTTATTATTTTCCAAGCACTTATTTTCTTAGTAGTTAGTTGTTATGGTGGCGGTTTCTCAAACTTACCTGCATTCGCAAGTGATCTATTTGGTACGAAGCAACTTGGTGTTATCCACGGTTATTTACTAACAACTTGGTCTTTAGGTGGCGTTTTTGGTCCACTTCTAGTGAGCGCTATTAAAAATGCTTATGATAGTTACATTCCTGTATTCTATGTATTTGCAGGTTTAATTGCCATTTCCTTAATTATTTCATTAACGCTACGTGCAGATGTGCGTAAACAAACTGCGTTAAAAACAGCAGAGCAAAAGGTTGGAGACGTCTCCGCTACACGATAATTTTTACTTTCAATTCGCACTTGAAAAGTATAGCCGTATTAGTGTCATTTCGCATATGACGCTAATGCGGTTTTTTATTTGTAGCAATTGTTATACAACACTTGATTAATCTTCGTCTAACATATAACAGCTCATGTTTGATGTCAATAAGATTATGGTAAATAAAGTGATTTTGCTACTAAAAGAGAAATTTTGCAACGTTATTCTATTTATAAGTGACAGCAATTTACTATAAAAATAATCAAAATAATAGTATATAAAGTGCTATATGTCTGTAGTGGTGGACTGTGACAAAGAATGGTGAATCTTTTCATGGCAATTAACGTATATAAGGGTATAAAGGAGGCGGACGATATGGGAAAGTATTCATTAAATGAATTCATTAAGAAAACGCAACAAGATGATTATGAGAACGAATATTTTGAGTTAGAAACAGAGCGTGTATTAGAGGTTAATTTAGATGGTGAAGTCTGGTCAAAAATGGGGGCTATGATTTCATACATAGGCGACATTAAGTTTGAGCGGGAACGTGTTTTAGAGCATGGCCTTTCCAAAATGTTTAAAAAAGCATTAACAGGCGAAGGGACGCAACTTATGAAAGCAAAAGGAAAAGGGCGTCTTTATTTAGCTGATCAAGGGAAAAAAGTGACTATTTTTGATTTAAAGGATGAAAGTATTTGTGTCAACGGGAATGACTTGCTGGCATTTGAACCAAGTATTAATTGGGACATTCAATTAATGCGTAAAATGGCTGGTATTATGTCTGGCGGACTGTTTAATGTAACGCTACAAGGAAGCGGTAAAGTAGCTATTACAACACATTTTGAGCCGTTGACGTTATTGGTGAAGCCTGGTGAAACGGTTTATACAGATCCTCATGCTACAGTTGCATGGTCAGGTAATTTAACACCTGAATTTAAAACAGACATTAGCTTCCGTACATTTATTGGACGTGGCAGCGGTGAATCGATTCAAATGGCTTTCTCCGGCGAAGGGTTTGTCATTATCCAACCGTATGAAGAGGTTTATTTGTCTAACGAAAGTTAAAATAAAGTAGGGACAAAAATGCAAAAGTGTTAGATTGACTGCTATCAATCTAACACTTTTTTGTTATGCCCCGTTGATGTCCGCTTCGGCGGTGCTTTCCGCTTAGCACAGTAAGCCGCAACTCTCTCTAACGCGCGGCTTACTTTGTGTGCTGTTCCCACAAAAGTCCTACCATTGCTACTATCAACTCGTCTATGCTAAGTTGTTCAAAGTGAATCGGGTCATTCGAATGCGGCGTTCATTCCTGCAATTCGTCCTGTCACAAGTGCAGACGTAATATTATAGCCACCTGTGTAACCATGAATATCTAATATTTCTCCGCAGAAAAACAAACCAGCCTTTTTCTTAGACGCCATCGTTTTTGGTTCGATTTCTTTCACAGAAACGCCTCCACCTGTAACGAATGCTTTGTCGAGTGATTGCGTACCGCTAACCGTCATTGTGAAATTGACTAGTAATTGTGCTAGCGCGCGAATTTTTTCTTGCGATAATTCAATGCCAGTCATTTGAACATCAATATTTGCACGGTCACATAAAAATAGCAGCCAGCGTTCTGGTGCGACGCCTTTCCAAACATTTTTCACTGCTTTTTTCGGTTCTTCTTTTATAAGCTTATTTAAATATTGCAGACATGTTTCCTCATTGAAATCTACAAGCGTTTGGATACGCATTGTGACAGGTTCATAACCCGTTTTCATTAACTCCTTGACGACAAACTGACTACAGCGTAATACAGCAGGGCCGCTTAATCCGAAATGCGTAAAGAGCATGTCCATTTGATGTGTTATTAGTGGTTTACCTTTTTTATTGAGAACGGATACCGCGACATCTCGTAATGCTAGTCCTTGTAGCTCTCTCGTTTGAATAAACTCCTCTTTTGATAAAACGGGCACTTCTGTTGGAAAGAGTGTTGTCACATTATGTCCAGCACGCTCGGCCCAAGGGTAGCCATCACCTGTTGAACCTGTTTGTGGCACTGCCTTGCCTCCAACTGCTACAATAACAGCCTTACAGCGTACTTCTGTTCCATCTTCTAAGCGCACACCAAGAATCTTTTCATCATCCATCAATAACTTGTTAACGGGTGTATTTAACCTTACTTCAACATGTAGTCGTTGCAATTGACGAATTAATGCATCGACTACATCTTGCGCTCGGTTGGACATAGGGAACATACGACCATGGTCTTCTTCTTTTAATGCAACACCTAGACCTTCGAAAAAGGCAATAATATCCTCATTGTTGTAAACAGTAAAGGGGCTATATAAAAAACGACCGTTGCCAGGAATATGTTTAACAATTTCTTCAACAGGTAGTCTGTTTGTTACGTTACATCGACCACCACCAGAGATTGCAAGCTTTTTCCCAAGCTTTGTCCCTTTTTCGAGAAGTAAAACTTTCTTTTTTCGTTCTCCAGCTGCGATGGCGGCCATTAATCCAGAGGGGCCACCACCGATAACGATTACATCATACATATATGTGAACTCACTTTCTTTTCATTATTAGGAACTTTTCCTATTATACATGAAGTCTATATAGAGGGCGGCTAGTTTACATTGAAAATTATAATAAAGTGCTTTATAATTTTTTATCTATAATGACAGCATGAAATGAACGGCTTTTCGTGCTATGATGATAGAGGTTATGCACTAAATTATGAGGTGAAAAATAGATGTGCGGATTTATTGGCTATATTAATGGAACAAATGTGATTGATCATCACCAAACAATTGAAAATATGATGAATACAATTATTCACCGTGGGCCAGATAGTGGTGGTATTCATAGTGACGATAAAGTAACGTTAGGTTTCCGTCGTTTAAGCATTATTGACTTATCAGACGTGGCAAATCAACCTCTTTATAGCCCAGATGGCAACATTGTGCTTGTTTTCAATGGGGAGATATATAATTTCCAAGAGTTGCGTAAGGACCTACAAGAAAAGGGTCATACATTTAAAACGAAATCGGATAGTGAAGTGTTAATTTTCGGCTATCTGCAGTATGGTGTAGAATTTGTCAAACAGCTTCGCGGTATGTTCGCATTCTGTATTTGGGACAAAAAGAATGATTTACAATTTATCGCGCGTGATGGCTTTGGTATTAAGCCTTTGTACTACACTGAAAACACAACGGATGGAACATTTATTTTTGGGTCAGAAATTAAATCTTTCTTGCCTCATCCAGCATTCATTAAAGAATTAAACAAAAATGCATTACGTCCTTATTTAACGTTCCAATATTCTTCAATGGACGAAACATTCTTTAAAGGTGTATTTAAATTACCACCAGCGCACTATATGGTCATTAAAAATGGACAAAAACAAATTGTCCAATATTGGGATAAAAAATTCCATGCGAAAGAAGCGCCGATTGAAAAATATGTGGAAGATATTCGTTCAACAGTAAAAGAGTCAGTAGATGCCCACCAAATTAGTGATGTAAAGGTTGGTTCTTTCCTGTCTGGCGGTATTGATTCTAGTTATATTACATCATTGCTACGTCCTGATAAATCATTCTCTGTTGGTTTTTCTGACTATGAAGATATGTTCAATGAGACAAACTTAGCAAAGGATTTATCGGATACATTAAATATTCAAAACGAGCGTAAATATATTACAGCGGATGAGTGTTTTGAAGCTTTGCCGAAAATTCAATGGCATATGGATGAGCCGCAGTCGAACCCATCTTCTGTACCGCTTTACTTCCTATCGGAGCTAGCGGCGAAGGATGTAACAGTAGTACTTTCTGGTGAAGGTGCGGATGAGATTTTTGGAGGCTATTCGTGGTACCAAAACTCTGGTCGAATGAAAAAATACGAGAAAGTACCATTTGGTCTACGTAAAGCATTACGAGGTATAGCAGAAGCATTACCTAAAAACCAATATACGCATTTCTTAGTAAAAGGCGGGCAAACGGTAGAGGAACGCTTTATTGGTGAAGCGGTTGTATGGGATGAAGATGACGCATTAAATGTCTTAAAACCAGCATACAAAAACGGACCATCTGTTCAAACAATTACGAAACGTATTTATGATGAAGTACCTGGTGATGATGATGTTACGAAAATGCAGTATTTAGATTTGAATTTATGGATGCCTGGAGATATTTTGTTAAAGGCAGATAAAATGAGTATGGCGCACTCTATCGAATTACGTGTACCATTTTTAGACAAAGAAGTAATGGAGCTAGCTAAAAATATTCCATCAAGATATCGTGTCAATGATATTGATACGAAATATGTCCTTCGTCAAGCGGCACATCAGGAATTACCAGAAGAGTGGGCAAAGCGTCCGAAGCTTGGCTTCCCAGTGCCAATTCGCCACTGGTTGCGTGAAGAAAAGTACTACAATATGGTGAAGGACATGTTTACAACTGACTTTGCCAACGAATTTTTCGATACGAAGCAACTAGTTGGTTATTTAGATGAACATTATGAAGGCAAAGCTAATCGTGGTCGCTATATTTGGACAGCGTATGTGTTCTTAGTATGGTATAAACAATTCTTTGTTGATATGTAACACAGAAGTAGCAGTTCAAAGAATCTAGTAGATTTTTTGAACCGCTATTTTTTTGGAAATATACTAGACAATGAATATCAATTTGTTCTAATATACGGAGAATTGAGGATTTCAAAAACTTTTCAGTGTTTTTTACATCTGTTCTCTTGTAAATATGTTAAGATAACAGTTGGTTTACTTGTTTTAATGTTTGAAAAGTGATGCTGTTACATCACTTATAAAAAGCTTGATTTTACTAATGAATGGATGGATACGATGTCCAATTTAATGAAAGGTACTGCGATATTAACATTAGGGATGTTTTTATCTAAGGTGCTTGGATTAATTTATATTTTTCCCTTTTATGCGATTGTTGGGCAGGAAAATATTGCGCTGTATCAATATGCATATATTCCTTACTCAATCATGCTCGCAATAGCCATTTCAGGTGCACCGATTGCTGTATCGAAATTTGTTTCTAAATATAATGCATTAGGAGACTATCAATCAGGACGCAAGCTGATGAAGTCGGGCATCCTTATTATGATGATAACGGGTATAGTGTCCTTTGCTGCTCTTTTTATATTGGCAACACCGATTGGTGAACTTGTTATTAAAAGCGATGAACAGAAATTTACTGTCGAGCAAATTGCTTCTGTAATTCGTTGGGTAAGCTTTGCGCTTATTGTTGTCCCATTTATGAGTTTATGGCGTGGCTTTTTTCAAGGCTATGACAAAATGGAACCAACAGCAGTTTCGCAGTTGGTGGAACAAATTGTCCGAATTGTTGTTTTATTAGGTGGTTCTTTCTTAGTGGTTGTTGTTTTTAAGGGTAAACCTGAAACAGCAGTGTCCTTTGCGGTATTTGCAGCATTTATCGGGGCAATTGGTGGTTTAATGGTGCTCTATTACTACTGGAAAAAATATCAACCAGAATTTAATTTATTACGTAGTCAAAGTATTACGTCTACCCAGCTACCAATGTCGGATATTTATAAAGAAGTGATAACGTATTCCATTCCGATGGTATTTGTAGGGGTGGCTAATCCATTATTTCAATTAGTGGATATGTTAACATTTAATGGCGCTATGAGTTCCATTGGTTTAGCCAAAGTAACAGATGAATATTTATCGATGATTAACTTTACAACACATAAAGTAGTCATTATTCCAGTTATGTTAGCAACAAGTTTTTCAATGGCGTTAGTACCAACGATAACAAAATATTTTACACAAGGTGAGTATTTATCGTTACGTCATGCGATGGATAAAACGTATCAAATTTTAATTTTCATTACATTACCAGCAGTTGTGGGCATTTCATTATTAGCGAATGAAATTTACTTTATGCTTTACTCTGAAAGCGAAATGGGTGCAACGATTTTAGCTCATTATGCACCAGTGGCAATTTTATTTGCGTTGTTCCAAGTTACTGCCGCGCTGCTACAAGGTATTGACTTCCAAAAGTGGATTGTCTTCAGTCTACTATCAGGTATTTTAGTAAAGCTAGCCCTTAACATAACGTTTATTCGTTGGCTAGAAGCGGACGGAGCTATTTTAGCAACAGCGATTGGTTATAGTGTATCAATTATTATTAATTTGCTAGTGCTTCGAAAAACGCTTAATTATAAATCAGAAATGGTTATACGTCGTGTTATGCTTATTTCACTTTTAACAGCTGCAATGGCTGTCAGCGTTTTAATCGTTCACAAGCTATTAGAACTTGTAATGGGTCCAGTGGATGGTAAATTCTCGGCGCTTGTCTATTCTGTTATTTGTGCAGCAGTGGGTGCTGCTGTTTATGGCTATTTGTCGTTACGCTTAGGTTTAGCACAAAAACTACTTGGTGAGCGCATAACACGAATTACAAGTAAATTAGGGTTTAAATAGGAGGAACAATGCGTTTAGATAAATTATTAGCCAATATGGGCTATGGCTCACGAAAGGAAGTTAAGCAACTCCTAAAACAAAAGGCCGTTTCTGTTGATGGCACGTATGTAAAAGATGCGGCAATGCATGTTGATCCAGAACAGCAAAGTGTTGTCGTATTCGGTGAACGTGTTGTATATACAGAGTTTGTGTATTACATGATGAATAAGCCACCAGGTGTTATTTCTGCCACAGAAGATTTACGAGATGAAACTGTCATTGACTTATTAGACCCACTACATCAACATTTTCAACCATTCCCAGTCGGTCGTTTAGATAAAGATACAGAGGGCTTGTTACTATTAACGAATGATGGTGTTTTGGCCCATAACTTACTTTCTCCAAAGAAGCATGTACCTAAGGTGTACTATGCTAAAATAGAGGGGATTGTTACGCAAGATGATGGAGAACAATTTGCGCGTGGTGTCGAACTAGATGATGGCTACGTAACAAAGCCAGGCAAGCTTGTTATTCTGAAATCTGCTCCGCAATCAGAAATTGAATTGACGATTCAAGAAGGTAAATTCCATCAGGTAAAACGGATGTTTGAAGCAGTAGGTAAACGTGTCATCTACTTAAAACGCCTTTCTATGGGGAGCTTACAACTTGATGAAAGCTTAGCATTAGGTGAATATCGCGAGTTAACGCCAGAAGAATTAGCAGGCTTACAAAATAGAGAGTAAAGAAAATCCTCGATGCTATACTTTTAGTATCGAGGATTTTTTTTATACATGTTTGTCCCATTAACTGTATAATATGATATATCAATAAAATAACGTGGGAGAGGCTTGACGTACCGGAAATATTTTTTGTTCAAAAAAAGATAGTGAAGATGAGTAGAGGACATGTTAATGAAAAAACTACGGATTAAATTATTAATATCTTTAATTGCCTTTGCATTAATACTTGTTGCTGTAATTTCTTATGTCAACAGACAAATTCTTGTGACAAATATTGAAACACAAGAAGCTCGTAATCGAACATTAATTGAAAATCATATTCTTGCAGATATGCAAACTGTAGATAATGCGCACTTTTATTTTGATAAAAACATTTCGGATCAGATGGAAAAAGAGTTAAGAGCATTAGCTACTTATTATAAGCAAAATCCAAAAATAGACACTTGGAACTTACAACAAATGAAAAGTCAACATGGTATGGATATATACATATTGGATCAAACAAATACGGTAATTTATACTACATTTCCAAAAGATTTAGGTCTAAATTTTTCGCTTTGCTGTAAAAATTTTTCGGCATTATTGGATGAACGTAGAGAGAGTGGGCAATTATTTACAGATGGGATAGATATTTCGACCACTACTGGTGAGTACCGTAAATTTAGTTATTTAGCAACGCCTGATAAAAAATACTTATTAGAGCTCGGTTTGGAATTAAATGAAGTCCCTGTCTTTCAAACATTTAACTTTGGAAAAACCGCTGCGTATTTAGTTGAAAAATATAATGACTTACTGGATGTTCGAACGATTAGTGCAAACGGTGTTTTTTTCTCGGACACCGAATCCACTCGGGTAACTGTGAAAAATCAAACAAAAAAATTCCAGGATCATTTTAAGACTGCACTACAAACGATGAAGCCTGCTGAATATCAGCAAATATTAGACGATGGCTACATCGAAACCTATCGTTTTTTACCGTATGAAGCAGAGACGGTGCGTGGTGCCTCAACAAAACGGGTAGTCTATGTCAAATATGGCAATCGTACAGAGTTAACTGCACTTGCCAATAACACAAAACAGTTTTGGTATGTTTTAATGATTGCATTAGTAACAGCGTTAATTATGTTAGTTGTTATTAATAGGCTATTTTCTAAAACGATACATCTTGCAACCTATGATCCACTAACAAATGTATATAATCGTGCAACATATATTAGCAAAATGGATAAATTATTGAAAAAAAGAAAAGCCAATACGCCTGGTTTATTATTAATAGATTTAGATAACTTTAAGCAAGTAAATGATCGATTTGGACATGCTGAAGGAGATAGGATTCTTATTGAAACAGCTAAAATTTTAAAAGACGTCGTAAGAACAGAAGGTTTCGTTGTAAGATTTGGTGGAGATGAATTTGCAATTGTCCTATATGATACGAACAATGAACATATGGTACAAGTAGCAAGTGCGATTTTGGAGAAAATCCGTAGATTAAAAAATGTAGAGAATCATAAATGGTCGGTTATTTCTGTTAGTATGGGTGGCGTAATTTGTGAAAAGTCAAATGAATCCGAGTTAAGTTTATTTGAACGAGCAGATAAGGCTTTATATCAGTCGAAAAAAGCAGGTAAGGACCAATATTCTAGTTATCATGAAGTAGCTTCAACAGAAGAAAAATACAATCAATCAACGTAGTTTTACAACGGTTATAAGTAAAAGCACGAGTCCAGTAGGCAGCCTACTTGTCTCGTGCTTCTTTATTGTGTTTTGGGTCGATAAAATAGGGAACTACATAAAACAAGGGCAGCAATGACGATAAACATTGTATCAATATAATGTGTTAACAGCCAGCCACCTATAATAGGACCAATAAAACCGCCTAAATTTTTAAATTGTGCCGCACCTAAATATGTAGCTTTTTGGGTCTCTGGCGCAATTTCATCAATCATGACATTCATTGTTGGGAAAGTAAATATTTCACCAATTGTAAAAAGAACCATTGCACAAATAAACAACGGATAGTTTGTAGATACGCCAAATAATGTGAGCCCAACAGCAAAGAATAAAATACCGATAAGCAGTATTGTTGTAGATGTGAAGCGCTCTGAAAAAATACTAATCGGTAATTGCAGTAAAAGTACAACCGCAGCATTTAACGAAATCAGTAGCGAATAGAGCTTGGCTCCATCTTCAATTTTGAGCTCAATAAGCTGAGGAAGTGTTGAGTCGAATTGCGAGTAGCCAATATTTATTAAGATTGCGCCGAAAATAAAGCTTAGCAGTACACGGTTTGTTAAAAGAATTGTAAAGGTTTGTAGCACTTTTGTATGAACCATCGCCTTTTGCTGTTGCATTTTGTAACGATTCAACACGAAAAATAAAAATATGGCATAAACAATGTACATAGCGCCTGTCAACATAAACGGTACGCTAGGACTAGATAATGTCGCGATATATACACCAATAAGTGGTCCTATGACTGCGGCAATATTAATGGCTGTGTAACGCAATGAAAACAATCGTTTTCGTTTATCAGCAGGAGTAAAGTCAATCATTAAAGCCTGTGTAGAAGGTTCAAAGAAGGAGCGACATAACCCGTTCAATGCATTTAGAATGACGAAAAACCAAATTGTATGCGCTGTTGCAAAACCAAAGAACACAATACTCCATACGAGGATCGTAAGTAAAATAATACTTTTTCGACCAAAGCGATCTGTTAAGTAACCGCCGAAAAATCCACCTACTGTAGAAATAAGTGGCGCGATACCAATGGTTAATCCTATTTGTAAAGGGGAGGCATCAATTTCGTTATGTAAATAGATAGCTAAAAAAGGCATTGCCATAAAGCTTGCAACGCGTGTGAAAATCGTTCCACCTAAAATAATCCAAACAAGTGGATGAAACATTTTGGGAAGTTTCATAGAATTATCCTCCTCTCAACATGTAGAATGTTTCGAGTGTAACGGATAATAAAGTGCTTTGTAAATAGAAAAAAAGAATGACCCCGACGAAAGGTCATTCTTTTTCCATACAAAAATGCTTTACGCAAAGTGCGCAAAAACTAAGACGTCAATTTTACTTTTTTACTCGTCGTTGTCCATTTGCCTCGACTTGGACTCATCACCAAATCGTTAAAGGCTAACACGTTCAAATCTCTTTGAACGGTGCGAGGAGTGATGCTAAACTCTTCGACTAAATCCTGTGTAGACACGGTTCCTTTGTCTAAAATAAACATGTACATATCTTTAATACGATTAAGCATTCGATCAGTAGTTGGTTTCATAAATGAACCACTCCTTCATCTTAATTCACTTGGCAAAGACTAGCGGACGACAATATGTGCGGAGTGCACTGAGGCTATTAAGTAGCTGCCTTAGACATCCCCTTTTCTAATTTTATGTTCAGAACAAATAATTCTGATAACTCTATTATATAGAATAATGATGTGATTTTCTAGTGAATGGCGTGGAAATTTACAATTAATTCATAAAGTTTGCGCTGTATTTTGTGGAGATTAGTGAAAAAGATGCTATATGTGGTAGTGTAAAGGAAAGATAAGAAAATGATAGTTAGAAAGATGATTGAATTTTTTTTAGTAAAGAGTAGAATAATCTTATTATAAAATGGAGGAGGTACATAGGATGGATTGGTTACAGGTTGCAAAAGAAAGACAAGATGAATTAATTCAAGAGTTGCAAGAGCTTGTGCAAATTAATAGTGTACTGGATGAAAAAACAATAACTGCGGATGTGCCTTTTGGTGAAGGACCGTTAAAGGCATTGGAATGGTTGTTAGCGAAAGGGAAAGCACAAGGGTTACAAACAAAAAATGTTGATAATTATGCTGGACATATTGAAATGGGCCAAGGTGAAGAGTTACTGGGTATTTTATGTCACGTAGATGTTGTCCCTGTAGGTGATGAATCAAACTGGACGTACCCACCTTTTAGCGGCACGATTGCAGATGGAAAATTATTTGCGCGCGGTGCTATTGACGATAAGGGCCCAACAGTTGCTGCATGGATGGCAATGAAACTTGTAAAAGATGCAGGTATTCAATTAAACAAACGTGTGCGTATGATTATCGGAACAGATGAAGAAACAGGCTTCCGCTGTGTCGACCACTATTTTAAAAACGAGGAAATGCCCACAATCGGTTTCGCTCCTGATGCGGATTTCCCACTGATTAATGCCGAAAAAGGCATTGCTGCGCTTGTGTTGTCCCAAAAGCAGATTGGGGATGCAACGAAAGAACAGCTACTACTATTTAATGCTGGAAAGCGTTCAAATATGGTACCTGATTTTGCGAAAGCGACAGTTCAATTCGTATCTTCACCGTTCGAACAGAATTTTCAAACATTTTTAAGTAAAAATCAGCTAGAAGGCTCTTTATTAATGGAGGGTTCTCACTATATAATAACTATCAAAGGAAAAGCAGCCCATGCAATGGAACCTGAAAAAGGTGTCAATGCAGCTGTTTACCTTGCAGCATTTTTACAACAAGAGTTAACGACTGAAGGAAGTAAGCAATTTGTCGATTTTATCGTTGATGTATTCCATCAGGATCATTATGGTCATGCACTAGCATTACAATATGAAGATGACATGTCCGGACAAACAACATTAAATCCTGGTATTGTAACGTATGATGCAACGCAAGGTGGCAACATTGTTATTAGTTTCCGCTACTCTGTAACGTATCCATTTGATGACAAAATAACAGAAGCGCAACGATTAGCTGCAGACAAAGGATTTTCACTTGATATTCAAGAAAACTCAAAACCTCATTATGTCAGTGAGGATGATCCGTTAATCCAAACGTTAGCTGGTGTTTATCGCCGACAAACGGGCGATAACGAAACACCTTTACTTTCAACAGGCGGTGGAACGTATGCACGCGTCTTGAAAAAAGGTGTGGCATTCGGCATGCTTTTCCCTGGTGATCCAGATGTCATGCATCGTGCGGATGAATATGTAATTGTTGATAAATTAGTACAAGCTGCTGCTATTTATGCAGAAGCCATTGCAGAACTGGCTGGGAAGTAAGTGTCATTAAGAGCGTAATGTTTTCTTGCCAAAGAGATCACGAAGCTTCACACGCCAAGCACTTCACTGAAAAATCTACTTTGATTTACTGCATCTGGTCTTACTTGATCGTCTAGTGGGAATCATTGTACTTAAAAATGTGAAAATAACTTAAAAATGAAAAGGATGTATAAACATGGCATACTCATTATGGAATGACCAAATCGTTGAAGAAGGATCTATTACAATTTCACCAGAAGACCGTGGTTATCAATTTGGTGATGGTATTTACGAAGTAATCAAAGTATATAACGGGCATATGTTTACAGCACAAGAGCACATCGATCGTTTCTATGCTAGTGCCGAAAAAATTCGCCTTGTTATTCCTTATACAAAAGATGTATTACACAAATTATTGCATGATTTAATCGAAAAAAATAATTTAAATACAGGTCATGTTTACTTCCAAATTACACGTGGAACAACTTCTCGTAACCACATTTTCCCGGATGCAAGCGTACCAGCAGTGCTAACAGGTAATGTTAAAACTGGTGAACGTTCAATTGAAAATTTCGAAAAAGGCGTAAAAGCGACATTGGTTGAAGATGTTCGTTGGTTACGTTGTGATATTAAATCTTTAAATTTACTTGGCGCGGTACTTGCGAAACAAGAAGCATCTGAAAAAGGTTGTTACGAAGCCATTTTACACCGTGGAGATATTATCACAGAATGTTCTTCTGCTAATGTCTATGGTATTAAAGATGGTAAACTTTATACGCACCCAGCAAATAACTACATCTTAAATGGTATTACACGCCAAGTTATATTAAAATGTGCCGCTGAAATAAATTTACCAGTGATTGAAGAGCCGATGACAAAAGGCGATTTATTAACAATGGATGAAATTATTGTGTCTTCTGTTTCATCTGAAGTGACACCGGTTATCGATGTGGATGGTCAGCAAATTGGTGCAGGTGTTCCTGGTGAATGGACTCGTAAATTGCAAAAAGCATTTGAGGCAAAATTACCAATTTCAATTAATGCCTAATCTGTATAAATGATTAAAAAGAGCTACCTAAAACTTGGTTATTCGCCAAGTTAGGAGGGTAGCTCTTTTTTATAGAACAAAATATGCATGTATTCTCCTGAAACGTCATGTAAAATAAAAAAGATAGCGCCTTTAGTCGATATCACGGTGATACCGACTAGTAACGAGGCGAATTTGATATGGGGCAGTAAGATTGGAGTGACCTAAACATGGCACAATTAGTGAAAATACAAGATTATATTTCACGTTATCAAATTGATTTAGCTAGATATCCAACGCAATTTGTACGTTTAAAGAAAAGCCAATGGGATCGAATTAAACGTCAATGGGAATTGGGCGAAGATATTACCGAGTGGCAGCATACTGCGAATGAAAAAGACAATGATGTATTGGAAGAAAAAGAGCGCTTCTCACTCTTTAAAAAGATTTTTGCAGGGCGACACAAAGAAGACGTGCAAGAAGATATTGAGCAAATCGACGTTACAAACGAATTGACAAATGACGAAGATATGATCCCTGAAGAAGAAACAACTTTATCATTTGAACCGAATATAGTGTACGCACCTCAGTCTATTCATGAGTTGAAGCGAATGTTTATAGATCAGTTTTTTCATTTCCAAATGAAGTGGGCGAGTTCCACTTTGCGAGAAAAATCTTATGTTGATCCTCGATTTTTACGTGATTCTTTGTTGCGAACATTGCTACAAAAATTACCAGATAATTATTTAGTTTTTTACTATCCTATTTTGCAAGTGAGAAAGGCACCAATTGAGCTAGATGTTGTGTTAATGTCACCTACAGAATGTATTTGTATTACTGTACTTGAGGCAGAGAATCAAGCAGTGTATGTAGGTGGAAGTGACCGTTTTTGGGAGAAAAAAGTGGGCACAAAAGATTCGAAAGTACTGAATCCAATGATTAATTTAAGTAGAATGGAATCTGTGTTAACTCAATTATTTAAGCAAGATCAAGTCGACATGCCGATTCGCAAAGTTATTTTAACACGCAATGGCTATTTCGATTATCCAGGCTCATCTTTTAACGTTCGATTAGTGGATCGTCGTAATTATAATGAATGGTTGCATGCTTTAAGAAATGTATCATCTCCTATGAAGCATATGCAAATCCGCGCTGCACAAACAATTTTAAATAACGTCCAAACGACTTCATTTAATCGTGATATTTGGCAACAGACACCTTCAAAAGCTGAGGACTAACAGATGCATGTATTATTTATTGTCAATGAGCGTGCAGGGAATGGCAAAGGGAAAATTGTTTGGAATAGACTACAACGACATTTAACGATTGATTATCAAGTCGCTCTGACACAATATGAGGGGCATGGTCAAGAAATTGCGAGCGAGTGGGCACAAAACGGGCAAATAAAAAAGTTAATTATTGTTGTTGGTGGAGATGGCACCGTTCATGAGGTAGTTAGTGGCATTGTACATAATGATTTTGTTGTGATTGGTGTTATTAGTGCAGGCTCTGGTAACGACTTTGCACGTTATTTTCCAACATTTCAAAATGCAACACAAATTGAAGCTTACGTCAAAACGGAAATGCTTGAGCGTTCGATAGATATAGGAAAGATTCAACTAGGAACCATGTACGATGAAATATTCGTCAATAATGCAGGGCTTGGCTTTGATGCCTATGTCACAAAGCATATTAATAAGTCGCGTCTAAAATACTATTTTAATAAAATTGGATTAGGAAAACTATCTTATGCTGCCGCAGTAGTTAGGGGCCTGTTTCGTTTTACCTGTTTCGATGTAACGGTTTATGCAAACAATCAAACACATCAATTTCAGAATGTATGGTTTGTAGCAACGAGCAATCAACCGTATTTTGGTGGAGGAATGAAAATTTCACCTATGTCTAATGCATTGGACGGCAAAATTGAATTAACCATTGTTCATAATATTGCAAGATGGAAGCTACTACTAGTTTTTGCTACTGTTTTTTTTGAGAAGCATACAACATTCCGAGAAATAACTTTTTTACAAAGCAATCAATTTGAGATTGTTGTACATGCACAGAGCGTTGATTGTCATACAGATGGTAACTACATTGGTGCAATTGGGCAGGATACAATTGTGCGCTGTACAATCCAACAGCAAGCATGGAAATGTATAAAATTAGAAAAAACAAAAAACGTCATTTCGCAATAATATCATGCGAATATGACGTTTTTACGTTATACTATAAAAAATCAATAATTTCACTATTAAGAAATGAGGAAGAAAATTGAGATTACGAAATAAGCCTTGGGCAGAGGAAATGATTACAAATCATCCAGAGGTGATTATTCCAAATCCTGAAGACTTTAAAGGAAATTGGCAAGCGGTTTTTGGCAACAATCACCCATTACACATTGAAGTAGGTACTGGGAAGGGTCAATTTGTAACCGGAATGGCTCTGCAAAATCCAGATATTAATTATATCGGTATTGAGCTTTATGATAGTGTCATCGTTTGCGCATTAGAAAACATTCTTGAAGCTAAATCTCCAGCGAATTTACGTTTGTTAAAAGTAAATGGCGCAGATTTAAATAAATTCTTTGAAAAAAATGATGTAGACCGCGTGTATTTGAATTTCTCAGATCCTTGGCCAAAATTACGCCATGCAAAGCGTCGTTTAACGCATGAGGGTTTTTTGAAATTATATGAGTCGATTCTAGTGGATAACGGGGAAGTTCATTTTAAAACGGACAACCGTGGACTGTTCGAGTATTCGTTAGTTAGTATGTCTGAATATGGTATGTTACTGAAGTATGTATCACTCGACCTACATGCAAATATGCCAGAAGATAATATTATGACAGAATACGAGCAGAAATTTTCTGCTAAAGGTCAGCCGATTTATCGCTTAGAATCGCAATTTATTACAAAATAATAGATAGCAGGGGGAGTAAGGATGGATCAGTTAAAGTTTCACAATATGACATTATCATGGCTAAACGGGGGTGTCACTTGCCTTGATGGCGGTGCAATGTTTGGCGTAGTACCAAAACCACTTTGGTCACGTAAATATCCAGTAAACGAAAACAATCAAATTGAATTACCAACAGAGCCTATTTTAATTCAATATGGTGAAAAAAATTACCTTATTGATACGGGTGTCGGTTTTAACAAATTAAATGAAAAGCAACTACGAAACTATGGCGTAACAGAGGAATCGACGCTAGCTGATAGTTTACAAGAGCTTGGTCTAACAACCGCTGATATCGATGCAATCTTAATGACACATTTACATTTTGATCATGCGGGTGGTCTGACGCAATGGGAAGGTGAAGTTTTAGTTCCTACATTCCCAAATGCTAAAATCTATGTAACACAAATTGAATGGGATGAAATGCGTGAGCCAAATATTCGCTCAAAAAATACGTATTGGAAAGAAAACTGGGAGCCTGTACAGCATTTAGTTGAAACGTTCGAAAGCTCTTTAGAGGTAGCTTCTGGCATTGAAATGATCCACACAGGTGGTCATAGTGATGGACATGCCATCATTAAGTTGTCACAAAATGGTGAGGTCATGATACATATGGCCGATATTATGCCAACGCATGCGCATCAAAATCCTTTATGGGTGTTAGCATATGATGATTATCCGATGACGAGTGTATTTGCCAAGGAACGAATGATGAAAGAAGCTTTAGCAAACGGCTACAGTTTTATTTTCTACCATGATGCGTATTATCGAATGGTGAAATGGAATGAAACAGGTAAGGAAATGGTTGCTAAGTTAGAACGCAGTAGACAAGCGGTTATAACATTTTAATCATAGGACACACATTTGAACTAGACTATAGGCAAGCGAAAGATTTGACGCTTGCCTGTAGTCTTTTTTATTTATCTTGCTGTAATTGTTTATGTGCCTGGCACCGATATTTTTTGTGCAGTTTTCAGCTAGTTGTAAACGACTACTTTCTGACTATGGATGGAATATGCTGTTTACCGATATTGGTATACAATATTCTGAATATTTTATATTGACCGATTAGTCTAATATTAATATACTGGGATAACATCAACGAGCGTTATATTGTCAGAAGGGAAATGAAATACAATGAAAAATTTTATTAATAATGTACTAACCGGTATGAGTATGGGGATTGTCGTTTGTTTAATTCCAAACGCATTAGTTGGAGAAATATTAAAATTAATTATTCCCTACGTACCTCAGTTAGAAATTATTTTAAATACATCGGTTTTAGCTATGAGTCTATTGCCAGTTGTAATAGGTGTAATGACAGGTATTTGCTTTAAATTAACGCCTGTTCAAACATGTAGCGTTGGACTAGCTGCATTTGTCGGTAGCGGTGTCTATACAATTGATCCGGATGCAGGCATTACCATCGCCGGTATTGGTGTGGTAATTAATATCGGGATTACGACAGCTTTGGCTGTACTGTTTGTGCAATTTTTAGGAAATAAGCTGAAAGATTTTACACTTCTTTTAATGCCTGCACTTGCTATGTTCGTACCTGGTTTAATCGGAAATGCCATTTTACCGTATGTGCGTACAGGCTCAGGCTATGTTGGTCTGATAATTGAGCATTTAACGACATTACAACCTGTTGTAATGGGCTCGCTAATTGCCATGATCTTCTCTATCTTAATCATTTCACCAATCTCTACAATCGGTGTTGCGACAGTTATTATGTTATCAGGCATCGGTGCAGGTGCAGCAAATCTCGGTGTTTGTGCTTCTGGCGTCGGAATGTGTATTGCCAGTTATAAAGCAAATAATATTGGGACAGCCATTGCCCATGTTGCGTCAGCAAAAATTCAAATGCGTAATTTTTTCATGAAACCTAAAATAGCATTTCCGATGATTATTACTGCGGGAATATTAGGGGCATTAGCAGGTCTGTTTGAAATCGTAGGTACCCCATACAGTGCAGGTTTCGGTTTAGGTGGTTTTGTGGGACCGTTGAAATATTTAAGTTTAGTCGGATGGACACCTTATACAATCACTGTAGCTGTTACATTATTTATCGCCTTACCAATTATATTAAATGTCATCTTACTGCGAATCTTCTCGATGAAATTGAAATGGATTACATCCAATGATTACAAAGTACATTATGAATAATGGAAAAGTCTCCGTATGGGGGCTTTTTTTTCGTGAACATTTTGGAAAATGTGATACACTAAAAGCTATACTAAAACACAAAAGAGAGTTGAAATAACGATGGCAACGGAGCAACCATTTTTACCAGTATTATTAGGATCAGATATGAATGCATACGGCATGGCCCGAGCATTTTATGAAGCATATGGCATTAAGCCACTTGTATTAGGACGTTCACATTTAACAGCAACACAGGATAGCCATATATTGGAGTTCCAAGAAATCGATCGTTTAAATGAACAAGACGTATTTGCACCAGCCCTTGCACAAGTTGCAAAACAATACGCTGATAAAAAATTACTGCTACTTGCTTGTGGCGATGATTATGCAAAACTAATTATTAAAAACAAACCGGCTCTACAGGAGCACTTTACAGTACCTTATATTGATGAGTCATTAATGGATGAAATATTATTGAAAGAAAATTTTTATAAAATGTGTGAGAAGTACGACTTTAAGTATCCAGGTACAACAACAGTTACAGCTAAAAACTATCAAGACTTTACACCACCATTTGACTATCCAATTATTTTAAAAGCGTCCAATTCAGTGGAATATTGGGCTTGTAAATTCCCAGGAAAGAAAAAGGTCTTCGTTGCACATGATGAAGCGGAAAAAACGGCTATCTTAAAAGCGATTTATAGCTCTACTTACCAAGATACAATGATTATTCAAGAATTCATCCCTGGTGATGATTCGTATATGCGCGTGTTAAATGCATATGTAGGAAAAGACGGGAAAGTGAAGCTAATGTGCCTAGGTAACCCAATTTTAGAAGAGCATTCACCTGAAGGAATTGGTAGTTATGCAGCAATCGTAACGACATATGATAAAGCGCTGATGGATCAAGTGCGCCACTTTTTAGAAGATATCGGCTATACGGGCTTTGCTAACTTCGATATGAAGTATGATATTCGCGATAAACAATATAAGTTATTTGAAATTAATTTACGTAACGGTCGCTCAAGCTATTATGTAACCGCAAGTGGTCATAACTTAATGAAATATGTAGCGGATGACCATATGTTAAATATTGAGCAACAGTTAACATATGTAGAGGATAAACATTTATGGATGATTATTCCGAAAGGTGTGCTATTTAAATACGCATCAAACGAAAAGCTTAAACTAGAAGCGCAAAAATTGATTCGTGAAGGAAAGTGCACCAATTCACTTTACTTCGATCAAGATATGAATCCAAAGCGATGGGTAAAGCTTACGCTAAATAATCTAAACTATTACCGAAAATATAAAAAGTATTTTAATAATAAAGGTCTAGAAGAATAAGATTACGTAAAAGGAGGTATAACACATATACCTCCTTTTATTTGATTTCTCTCGGAGTAAGGTGATTTACCCGCGGAAGGGTGAGGAATACCCGCGGAGTAAGAAGATTTACCCGCGAAAGGGAGAAGAATACCCGCGGAGTGAGGTGATTTACCCGCGAAAAGAGAAGAAATACCCGCGGAGCAAGAAGATTTACCCGCGAAAGCGAGAGAAACACCCGCAGAACAAAATGATTTACCCGCGAAACAACGAAAAACAACTTGAGCAGCATCGTTCATCCTGCACTACATATATGTAGTTATAAAGAAAATAGCATATGGACGTATCACAATGTCCACATGCTATTGTAAAAGATTATGTTTAGACTTCGATTAGTTCTACGACAACGCCAGAGCGTGCGTCGGCAGCGAACTCGAATGTTTGCATTTCACCCTCGTGCATGCGAGAAATCCCACCACGATAAACGGGAATTGTCATAAAACCATTTGTGAAATTATCTGTTTTCATAAAGATCCAAGAACCGTCTATTGGCGCATCTTTTTTAAATTCCTTTTTTATGTTTTCAAGTACTTGTCCTGCTGGCACATACGGAGAAACTTTTTCACTGGCTTCTTTAATAATGACTGCCGCGGCGAGGCCTGTTGCAACACCAATTAAAAAATCACGTAATTTCATGGGTTTTTTCCTCCTTTTCCTATAGCTCTATTTTAGCATAGCACAAAGAGTGAATGCACGTTCATTGCAAAGGACTTTTATGAAATATATCAATATTTCGACTTCTGAAATAATTATGATACAATAAGCAAGGAAGAAAATTCTACTTCGTGGGGAGAGAGTCATCATGAATGAGGAAACATTACAATTATTTAAAACTTTAACGGAATTACCGGGTGCACCAGGCAATGAACATGCAGTACGTGCATTTATGCGTTCAGAGCTACAGAAGTACTCAGATGAGGTTATCCAAGATCATTTAGGTGGTATTTTTGGTGTCAAGCATAGTGAAGTAGCAGATGCCCCTAAAATACTTGTAGCAGGTCATATGGACGAAGTAGCATTTATGGTTACATCTATTACTGATAATGGGTTAATTCGTTTTCAAACACTTGGAGGCTGGTGGAACCAAGTGATGCTTGCACAACGTGTAGAAGTATATACTAAAAACGGTGCAATTCCAGGTGTAATTTCATCCATTCCACCGCATTTACTTACAGATGCAGAACGTGCAAAACCAATGGAAATCAAAAATATGCTGATTGATGTCGGCGCGGACAATAAAGAAGATGCGATTGCTCTTGGCGTTCGCCCAGGACAGTCAATCATCCCAGTATGTCCATTTACGCCGATGGCCAATCCGAAAAAAATAATGGCAAAAGCGTGGGATAATCGCTACGGCTGTGGACTGGCGATTGAATTAATGAAAGAAGTGAAAGATGAAAAATTAGCTTCTCATTTATATTCAGGTGCCAATGTTATGGAAGAAGTTGGATTACGTGGCGCTCAAGTGTCAGCAAATATGATTCAACCTGATTTATTTTTCGCGTTAGATGCATCACCTGCGAACGATATGTCTGGAGATAAAAATCAATTTGGTCAACTTGGTAAAGGGACATTATTACGAATACTTGACCGTACAATGGTCACACACCGTGGTATGCGTGAGTTTATTTTAGATACGGCAGAATCTAATCATATTCCATATCAGTATTTTGTATCTCAAGGCGGCACCGATGCTGGTCGTGTACATACATCAAATGACGGTGTACCAAGTGCTGTGATTGGTGTGTGCTCGCGTTATATCCATACGTCAGCATCGATCATTCATATTGATGACTATGCAGCAGCTAAAGCATTAATCGTAGAATTAGTGAAAAAAGCAGATCGTTCGACATTAGAAACGATTCGCGCTAATGTATAAGTAACAGAAAAGATGCCTTTAGGGCATCTTTTTTCTATGTAAAGAAAGAGGGATATCAATGGAAATAGCGATTGGGACAACGAATAAAGCGAAAATCCAAGCAGTGCAAGCGATTGTTAATCAATATTTTGAAAAAGTAAATTTTACATATTTTAAAGCCGCCTCACAAGTATCAGAGCAACCTTTAACTACGGAAGAAACAAGATTAGGGGCCATCAATCGGGCGAAAAATACAGCCCTTGCGACCGATGCAGCACTATCCTTTGGACTTGAAGGTGGCGTCACTGAAATAGATGGTGTGATGTATGTCTGCAATTGGGGAGCACTAACATTAGCTGATGGGACAACGTTTACGGCAGCAGGTGCACAAATTATTTTGCCAGAAGAAATTGCCCAGGAAATAAGGGGTGGCAGGGAGCTTGGTCCTGTAATGGAACAATATACGCAACGTCTAGATATTCGTCAAGGCGCAGGGGCTGTAGGTATTTTTACGCAAGGGATAGTGAGTAGACAGACAATGTTCGAGCATATTGTCGCGCTGCTTGTTGGACAATATTTGTTCACATTAGCACAAAGATAGTGTCTTAGAACTAGTGAGAACGAAGCAGTGAAGTTGCAACTTATCTAGAATTTTTTTAAAATAGAAAAAAGTTAGCAATGAAAGGGAGATTGAAATGTCTTATGCAAGGCTTCAAGCATTAGGTTTACTGCTATTACTTTTGGGGCTTTCGGGTTGTAATCAATCGGTTGATGAACAAATTGCTAGTGGACTTCAAATGACAGAAAAGGTATTTGCAGAAGAGCCAGAAGCGTATACCGACAAAATTGGTCAAATTCAACTTTTTTTACCGTCAAAGTTCAAAATTGAGGATAGTTCAGATGCCTATAATATTTTAATATCAAAAGGAACGAATTCTTATATTCTTTTTATCAATGATCGTGAACAAAACGATAGTAAGCTTTATTATAATCTGCTAAAAGAAGATCGTTCAAAGAAAGTCATTAATGAAACTACATATGACAAGGATGGTATTTTCGGCTTCTCTGCGGTGTCTAAAACAGATAATAAAGATGAATTTGAGTTAATTGTCAGCAGTGGTGGTGTAAAAATGACGACTATTTCACCAGCAAATAATATTGAAAATAATCTTCATGAGATGACGAAAATCGTTCATTCGGTTAAGATTAAATAATTGCATCGTTTGAAGAGCGGTTCACAAATCTATGTGAGCCGCTTCATTATGAAGAAAGGACGTGAGCGAATTGAAACAAATAAAATCAGAGCAACTTGTGTCCCTATTAAAAAAACAGTTAAATGAGCAAAAGTTTGATTTTCAATTTGATAAAAAGCAAGATAAATTACGCTTAAATCATAAAAAACTAGACAAAGGGATGGAGCTTTCTTTACCAGGTATTTTAGCAAAATATAATGAAAAGCAAGAAGCGGCGATTGCAGAAGTTGTCTATACGATTGAGCAAACTTTTTTAGCAATGGAACAGGAGCAGGAGCAAGGCTTTAAACAATCTGGGCAAATCTACCCGGTTATTCGTGCTACATCTTATCCGAAAGCTTCGAAAGAAGGACATGCTTTTATCACAACGGAGCATACTGCCGAAACACGTATTTTCTATGCACTCGATTTAGGAAAAACGTATCGCTTTATTGATGAATCCATGTTAGAAACGTTAAAAATAACTGTAGAGCAAATCCGAGAAATGGCGCGTTTTTCTGTTAAGCAACTACCAACCAATTATAAGAAAGACGAAGTAGCTGGCAATGTCTTTTATTTTATTAATGCCAATGATGGCTATGATGCCAGTCGTATTTTAAATGAAAGCTTTTTAAAAGATATGCGCTCAAAAATTGAAGGGGATATGACTGTATCTGTACCTCATCAAGATGTATTAATACTAGGTGATATTCGCAATGAAACAGGGTATGATGTATTAGCACAGATGACGATGCATTTCTTTACGGTAGGAACAGTACCGATTACGTCATTATCATTTATTTATGAAGATGGAGAGCTAGAACCAATCTTTATACTAGCAAAAAACAGAGTAAAGAAGGAGCAAGAAAAACAATGAATGTATTTTACAACAAAGAACATGTGGGAGATGTCCTATTAGTACAATTAGCAACAGAGGCAATTGTGAAAACAGAGGTAGAACGTGCTGGTGATATTGCCATTTTAAAAGAAGCACAAACAGGGGAAATAAAAGCATTTAACTTATTTAATGCAAGTAAGTATGTGCAAGTTGAGGCGCAGGGGAATGTAGAGATTACACCAGAATTTGTTGCACAGCTTGAAGCTGCTATTACGAACAATGGAGCTACAATTAGCCTGGATGTAGATTTTTCACCTAAATTTGTTGTGGGCTATGTAGAAACAAAAGAAAAGCATCCAAATGCTGATAAATTAAGTATTTGTACTGTCAATGTAGGAGAAGAAACGCTACAAATTGTATGTGGTGCACCGAACGTTGATGCTGGTCAAAAAGTAGTCGTTGCTAAAATTGGAGCTGTTATGCCATCAGGTATGCTGATTAAAGAAGGCAATTTACGTGGTGTTGACTCTTTTGGTATGTTATGCTCAGCGCGTGAATTAGCCATTCCTAATGCACCATCTGAAAAAGGTATTTTAATTTTACCTGAAGATGCTGTAGTAGGTAGTGCATTTGAAACACCAAGCCGTTAAACGAATAAGTTTTAAGCAAAAATCGTTATGCTACCAATAGCTGGTGGTATAACGATTTTTTGTCTAGATTGAGCCTATAAATACGAGTTTCTATATCATTTTTATGGTATGCTTTTTGATGTGGACATTGAACATAGTTTTAGTACCCGATTTTAATAGTCTTAGACAATGCTATAAAAGAAGTGTAAGAGAAATGAGTGAAACAACGTGAATTGGTTTAAAAGAAAATTAGATAAAATTTTAAATAGAGATGACTATGAATATGAAGAATATTACGAAGAGTATGAGGAGCAACCGCAGCAGCAACAGCCGATAAAGGAGACGCAAGCACCTTCACAAAAAGCTTTTCGTTTCCCTTTAATTGACGATGAACCAGAGTTGCCGCAACCTGCTTCACAACCAAAAGAAATGTTTAATCAAATGGACGATGTATATGGCCAAATTGAAGATTTATCTTTACCAAAACATTTAAATCATCAAGTTGTAGATTCCCGTGTATATGACATAGAAGTTTCTGGAATTCGTGAGCTTTTAGAAAATCGTTCGAAACGAACTGGCCGAACGACAATTTCACGTGTTCAACCTAAGCAAGAATATCCGACAAAAGCGAGTATGGTTTTTCGTGATGCACAAGTTGAAGCAACACCTGTTATAAAAGAACCACAAGCGAAACAGGAAAATACTGCCGAAATTATGACGCAAAATCGTAAACGTTTTGTACCAACAGATGTTCCTTCGCCAGTTTATGGTTTTGCAAAACCAAGTCCAATCGAGCAATTATTAAATAAACGCAAGGAGGAACATGAAGCGGAAAAGCCCTCCATTGCTATGATTGCAAAAGAAGCGACAACAAATAAGCCTATTGAAAATATACTAGAAGAAAAAGAGCCTACCATTACGCCAAATGATTTACATGAACAGCTTGAGATATCAAGCTTAAAGGAAGTGCCAGCGAAGCATTCAAGTGAATTTGAGGATGTTGAAGTGATAGAGCAAAGTCAAGCAATCGTTGATGCGAATAGCAAAGCTACTTCGAAGCAACCAATTACTTTTGAAGAAGTTGAAGTGACAGAGTCAAGCAAAGTAGCTTTTGAAGCATCTACGGAAGCAACACCAAAGCAGCCGATTACATTTGAAGAGCTTGAAATTCCAGAGCAGAGCGAACTGACAGATAAAGCAGATATAGAGCTACCTATACCACAAACAACATCTTTTGCTGTAAATTTTGAAGCTCAAATTAAAGATGCTGTGCAACAAGAACTAGCTGTTGAACAGCTATCAGCAGATCAATCCGAAATTCATGTAAAAGAAGTCGTTGTGGAACAATTACAAATAGAGAATTCCACAATCCATATTGGAGAAGTGACGGTTGTTCAGCCGACGAGTGAAGAAAATGAACAGCAGGTAGTCGAGGAGTCATCTTTAAAGCAAGAAAAGAGTCGCATTCCATTTAATGTCTTAATGTTAAAAACAGATAAAGAAAAATGGCGCATTTCACAACAATTAAAATCGAAAGTGCCAGCGACTACAGAAAAAATACAAAGCGAGATAGCGGTTACTTCCGATGATGACAAAATCGACGATGGAGCATTGTTAGAAAATGTAAATACATCTTCAATAGAGACATCATCCCAAGAACCTTTTTCCAAAATGACAGAATCTAATAGTAATCCTGTTATCACGATGTCTCCTGTTGCAACAATGACGCGGATGTCAACTGAAAAACAGTCAAGTGAAGCGGATGCACTTGAAGTAAAACCAGTATCACCGATTGTCACAAATGAAATGCGCCAAGCAGAGCAGCTAGCGATTGAAGTGGATACTGTTGAAGCAAATCCAGTATCACCGATTGTCACAAATGAAGTAAGCCAAGCAGAACAACCAGCAATTACAGTGGATGCAAGTGAAGAAGTTTCTGCAACGCTTTTTGTCGAAACGGATTTATTACATGAAAAAACTATCGCACAATCAAATGATAATCAAAACATCATTGAGGAGAAACTTAATGATTCACTGGAAATTTTAAATATAGAGCCTGAAAAAGAAATAACACCTCAAAAGCCTATTCATGTGTACCAAAAGCCAACGGATGAATTTTTGGAGCCACCTGAGGAGAAAACACAAGATACAGAGTGGATGGAGCAACAAGGGGATACACTAGTTGAAGCACTATCTTATTTCCAAGTGTCAGCACAAATAGAATCGATTATGCAAGGTCCTGCCGTTACTCAATTTGAAATTACAGTTAGTCATGGTACAAAGGTAAGCAAAATTCGTAATTTAGCAGATGACTTAAAACTGGCTTTAGCTGCAAAAGACATTCGAATACAGGCGCCGATTCCTGGAAAGAGTTCGATCGGAATAGAAATCCCTAACCGTGTATCTCGTGCTGTTCGTTTATCGGAAGTGACAAATAGTGCGTCATTCCTCGATTCTGATTCACCACTTGAAGCGGCACTTGGTCTCGATTTAACAGGGAAGCCAGTGACAATTGATTTACGAAAAATGCCACATGGCTTAATTGCTGGGGCGACTGGTTCAGGAAAGTCTGTTTGTATCAATTCCATTTTGGTTAGTTTATTATATAAAGCTGCACCGCATGAATTAAAACTTATGCTGATTGACCCAAAAATGGTAGAGCTTGCGCCATTCAATCATATTCCCCATTTAGTCAGTCCGGTTATTACGGATGTAAAGGCTGCAACAGCAGCGTTAAAATGGGCTGTAGAGGAGATGGAGCGTCGTTATCAGCTATTTGCACATGCAGGTGCACGTGATATTACACGTTATAACGCTTTAGCAGATAAAAACAATGAGCATAGTTTAAAATTACCCTATATTTTAATTGTTATTGATGAGTTAGCAGACTTAATGATGATGTCGCCAGCAGATGTTGAGGAAGCAATTTGTCGGATTGCGCAGAAGGCACGTGCTTGTGGTATTCATTTAATTGTTGCCACGCAAAGACCTTCTGTCGATGTTATTACAGGTCTAATTAAATCTAATATCCCTACCCGTATTGCCTTTGCGGTATCTTCACAAATCGATTCACGTACAATATTAGATGGGCAAGGGGCAGAGCGCTTACTAGGACGAGGCGATATGTTATATCTAGGTAATGGCATGTCGGCACCTGTACGTTTGCAAGGGACGTTTGTAACAGATGATGAAATAGAAGCGATTATCGATCATGTTCGTGAGCAAGGTGAACCAGATTATATATTCGATCAAGAGGAACTTTTAAAGAAATCAGAAGTTACTGCAGAGCAAGATGATTTGTTTGAGGATGTTTGTCGCTTTGTTTATGAAGCAGGTGGAGCTTCGACTTCTCTTATTCAACGCAAGTATCATATCGGTTATAATCGTGCTGCACGTTTAATTGATATGCTGGAATCACATGGTTTTGTGTCAGAAGCACGAGGTAGTAAACCGCGTGAAAGTTATATTACTGAGCAAGATTTAATTGCTATGTTTGAATAAGAATTGCGGTGTTTTCGTCAAGATTATCTGACTTTCGTCAAAATTAGTTTTTTTAGAAAAGTTGCACATTTATCCTTGTGCATAAATAGTGCTATAATAGACAAGATGTTTTAACATAGTACGTATTTTTCTGTACGTGTAAAGGTATTAATACCTAGTACAAAATACGATACACCTAATAGATGATAGATGGGATATTGTATTTCCCGGGGGGTTTAATTAATGACAGTTTTTCATTTCACAGGCATTAAAGGTTCTGGCATGAGTTCGCTTGCACAAATCTTATTTGATGCTGGTGAACAAGTACAGGGCTCAGATATTGATAAGTATTTCTTTACGGAACAACCGTTACGTGAACGAAATATTCCAATTTTTACTTTTAATGCGGATAATATTAAAGAAGGTATGACAATAATCGCAGGGAATGCTTTTCCTGATGACCATCCTGAATTAGTGCGAGCACGTGAAATCGGTGTAGAAATTATTCGTTATCACAAATTTCTTGGTGAGTATATTGGCAATTACACATCCATTGCCATTACAGGTGCGCATGGCAAAACCTCTACAACGGGCTTAATGGCGCATGTTGTTGGCGGATATAAACCAACATCGTATTTAATTGGTGATGGTACTGGTGCAGGACATGAAAATGCAAACTTCTTTGTGATGGAAGCATGTGAGTATCGTCGACACTTTTTAGCCTATAATCCTGATTATGCAGTAATGACGAATATTGACTTTGACCATCCGGATTACTTCGCGAACATTGAAGATGTATATGCAGCCTTTCAATCACTTGCCTTACAAGTGAAAAAAGCAATTATTGCATGTGGTGATGATGAGCATTTGCAACGTATTCAAGCGAAAGTGCCTGTTGTTTATTATGGGTTCGGAGCTGAAAATGACTTCGAAGCACGTAATGTTGAAAAAACAACAGAAGGCACAACATTTGATGTATTTGTTCGCAATGAATTTTATAGCACTTTCTTTATTCCGCTATTTGGCGACCATGCAGTGTTGAATACATTAGCTGTTATTACACTTTGCCAATACGAGGGTATTTCATCAGAAATTATTCAAGAACGTTTAAACACATATAAAGGTGTAAAAAGACGTTTTACGGAATCGAAAATCGGGGATCATGTGTTAATTGATGATTACGCACATCACCCAACAGAAATACGTGCAACGATTCAATCGGCTAGACAAAAATATCCAGAACGTGAATTAGTAGCTATATTCCAGCCACACACATTCACACGTACGCAAGCATTTTTACAGGACTTTGCTGATAGCCTTAGTTTGGCAGATGCAGCATACCTTTGCGATATTTTTGGTTCAGCAAGGGAAACGCAAGGTGCACTGTCAATTCAAGATTTAGCCTCTCTTATTGAAGGAAGTGCTGTAATTACTACAGAAGGTATTGATGTTTTAACAAAGCATAAAGGCGCAGTGTTTTTATTTATGGGCGCAGGCGATGTTCATAAGTTCCAAGATGCCTTTGAAGATGTACTAAAAAACAACGAAACAGCTTAATCCGTAAGGAATAAGCTGTTTTTCTAAAATTTGAGAAGGATTTAAGTTTTATTTGTCGAAGATAAGGTAAGTAATAGTATAGAGAGAATTCTTACTAGCAGGAGGTCTATTTTATGGAAGTCATTTTGTATATCGCAGCAATTATTGCAGCAATCGGTTTTTTATTTTTGTGTGTCAGCGTCGGTATGACGTTATTTTCGCTCAAATCCATTCTTAGCAGTTTATCAGGCACATTATCAGGCATTGAGAAACAAATGGAAGGCATTACACGTGAAACGACTTCTTTGTTAATTAAAACAAATAGCTTAGCCGAAGATATTCAACAAAAATCGGAGCAGTTAAATTCTGTTGTTCATGCAGTGAAAGGTATGGGTGAGTCTGTAAATGGTTTAAATGCATCCGTACAGCAAATTACAACATCTATTTCTAAAAGCGTTGAACAGAACGAAGAAAAAATTGCGCAAGTTGTACAGTGGAGTAATGTTGCAATGGGTATTGCAGATAAATGGAAGAAGCGTAAAATTATTGAGCAGGCACCAGAAATAATGCCTGAGGACGTATATAATTTTGAACAAGTTCAATCGGACAAGCCGAAAAGAAAATGGGGTCGCAAAAAATAATTATTATTGAGCAGGTGCTTTATTGACACCTGCTGAATATAAATAAAGCCTTAGGCGATTTTCATGTGTTGCTCGCAAGTAGTAATACAGACGTCTAGGCGCATTAGATTATAAAATGGGAGGAATTGTCCATGACTACACAAAAGCCAAACTTTAACGAAGTGAAAGAACAACAACTTGAAAGTACATTACCACAGCTTTATAATTCGCAGGAATCGATCTATGAAGAGGAGCGTGTAAACATGAAAGATTTCGTCATTGGCGCTTTAGTTGGAGGTATAGTTGGGGCAGCAGCAGGGTTATTATTAGCTCCAAAATCAGGGAAAGATTTACGTAGTGATGTGGCAGTGCAAGCCGTTAATTTAAAAGATAAAAGTGCAGACTTCTCGTCAACAGCGAAGGATAAAACAGTGCAACTATCAAAACAAATTCAAGAGCAATCTTCACAATTGGTAGAGAAAGTTAAAACGCTTAAGTCTGCAAAAGCACCAACTGTTTTTGATGATGGTACGGTTTCTTTTGAAGGGGAAGAGCCACTTGATGAATTTATCGATGGTGGTGAAGTAAAACAAGAGGACGTAGTAGAAGCAACTGAACAAACTGTTGAAAAGCAAGAGAAAGCACAAGAGGTTCGAGCGTAAACTAAAGGGGAATTTAGGATTTCCTATAGAACACTACACTAGTACTAGTTGATGAAAACGGTGGTGGTGACTCCTGTGAGCATGTGGAATGTACCGTAAAGCACGCATATAAGATGGCACAAACCGCGCAGGAAGCCCTCGCCGTAGCCTGACATCAACAACATAGCAAAAAGTGTTAGATTAATTACAGTCAATCTAACACTTTTTCTTTTTGCACCTACTTTTTACAATGATAAAGGTGCTTCTTCGAGTACTATTTCTAATTGATCGCCACCGAAAATTTCTGTATCAAAGGTTGCGGGCTGTCCGTTACGTAAAATCGTAAAGTTGCCTTTAAATGTTGTAGGGAGCTGCCAATTCGAGAAACGGAACACATCCTGATAAATCCAAGGACTTCGATCTTTCTCTTGAATGCTAACCGTCGCTCCATTAGGAACCGTAGAGAGCGGTGAAACAACAGCTTGATTAACAAGCACTTCATTCGTCGTTTTTTTCAACTCTAACAGTTCCTGTTGAAAATGGACAATGATTTTGTCCTCCAACAACACATTCATATGATCAGCGATTCGTTGTACAGTTGGTAACGATGGTTGGGAAAAAGTAATAATATCGTTATGTTGAACAGCATAAGACAGCTTTCCTGGTTTTCCGTTAATTAGTAAATTCGCAGAAAACGCTGGTAAATATAATGGCTTGCCATCGACGTAAATAACATATGATTCAAATTGTTTCAGTAAATTGGTATTGTTCGTCAATGTAAACACGTCTTCTACTGTTTCCGCTATTTCATATGCGATAATATCACGATCGTTTACGAGAGCATCCATTGAAACGGATGAACCGTTAACCGTAATTTTAGGTTCAATGACATATTTTGTTTCTTGAATTGTAATCGTTTTAATGACTGCTTGATCCACTATGTCTCTTATTGTAGCAGTAGCTGGAAGACCATCTTGTCCTTCTATTAGCTGAATGGCATCCCCCGTTTTAATAATTGTTTTTGTAGAGGATTGTTGTCCATTCACTAAAATTTGTGCTGGTTGACCGTGGCCACCAGGTATAAAAATATCTTGTCCGTTCACACTAATGGATAAACCATGACCTGGCTTGCCATATAATTGTTTAGCACGAATATTGGCAGCTAAAAAGGCATCGCCAACAGTCATTTCTTTTAATTCAAACAGGCGTACAATTTGTTCATTTACCGTTAAACTCATATATTGAATCGGCATTTTCTTTGCAGCAATAGCTATGCCGATAGGTGTTACTAATTCAGGGGATGCTTTAATGTGCGCTTCCTTTGTTAAATTTTGAATGGCATCGACACCGCGAACGGCAATACGATTTGCTGGTAAATCAAGTACTAGACCGATTTCAGTTGTAAGGTTAGGTGTTAAACTACCTCCACCAACGAGCATTACGGCTTTAGGAGCAGTTCGATTATTAAGACGTAATATTTCTTCTCCAATCGCCTTGGCGAGTTGTTTAACAGCTGGTTCAATTGCAGAAAGCACTTCTTCTTTAGGATAATATTGATCGAATCCTAAAATATCTTGAATTAAAATCTCCTCTGAACAATGCAGTTGGCGCTTTGCCTCCTCGGCAACAGGAAAATCAAGCAAATAATGGTCACTAAGTGCTTCGGTTATTTCATCTCCTGCTGTCGGCACCATACCATAGGCAACAACTGTACTTTTATCGGTAATGGCGATATCTGAAGTACCAGCACCAATATCGACAAGTGCAACATTTAAACGGCGCATCGTAGGTGGAATAAGAACATTAATGGCAGCAATGGGCTCTAATGTTAGTGCATCCATCTCTAAATTTGCCCGTTTTAATGCGGCAATTAGTGATTCCACTACAACACGAGGAAGGAAAGTGGCAATCACTTCGATTTGTGCCTCGTCACCTTGCTGATCAAGAAGGCTACCAATTTCTTCACCATCTAGACGATAATAAAGGACTGAATAACCAACGCAATAATAGTGACTCGTTTTCGTATCCTCTTTATGTTGTAGGAGCCGTTGCTGGGCTTGTTGAACGGCCTGTAATTCTAAGCGACTAATATCTTCTTCAGTAAAGATAGGACGGTTACGAATATTAATGGTCACACTTGCCTGCTCGGTTTTTAATGAACGACCTGCAGCAGCAACGCTTACTTTTGATAAAGGTCCGTGCTTTTCTTCGAGCTCTTGTTTTATCTCATTAATTAACTCTGCCACGTACATGACATTATGTATTTGACCATCTACCATGGCCCGTTCTTTATGCTCTTTTACTAAAATATCTTGTACATGAAAATGATCATTATCTTCTTCTAAAATAATGCCAACAACAGAACGTGTACCGATATCAAGCGCAAATAATTTTGAACTCAATGTAATCGCTTCCTTCCTCGAAATATCTCAAAATAATTTAGCGAGTTGAAGCGCTAAATTAAAAATGCGTGACATTCTGAACAACTTTGATTATAATGATGCTAATATCTAAAAATGTAACATACATTTCAGAGTTCTGAAAGTGTCTGTCATAGGGAGAGGAGCAAGAAGTATGAGCCAAAAGGATTTAGAAAGCTTACGTAGTCAGATTGATGGATTAAACTTAGAAATTCTTCGTCTAATTAACGAACGTGCAGCTGTAGTAGATGAAATCGGTAAAATTAAAGAAAAACAAGGTGTTAACCGCTATGATCCATTGCGCGAACGACATATGCTTGATCTTATTAAAGAGCACAATCACGGTCCATTAAACCAAATGACGGTAGATTATATTTTTAAACAAATCTTTAAAACAGCTTTAAAACAACTTGAAGCGGATAAAAAGAAAGAATTACTTGTATCACGCAAGAAAAAATCAGAAGATACTGTCATTAATGTTAATGGTGAACTAATTGGCCAAGGAAAACCATCTTTTGTATTTGGGCCATGTGCTGTTGAATCATATGAGCAAGTAGCAGCCGTTGCGGCATCTATTAAAGCTAAAGGTGAAAAGTTAATCCGTGGTGGAGCATACAAACCTCGTACTTCTCCATATGACTTCCAAGGTCTTGGATTAGAAGGGCTTAAAATTTTAAAGCGTGTATCTGAAGAATATGGTTTAGGTGTTATTACAGAAATTGTGACACCAGGTCATTTAGAAGAAGCACTTGATTACATTGATGTAATCCAAATTGGTGCACGTAATATGCAAAACTTCGAATTATTAAAAGCAGCGGGTGCTACAAATAAACCAGTACTATTAAAACGTGGTTTAGCAGCAACGATTGACGAGTTCATTCATGCAGCAGAATACATTATGTCTAAAGGAAATGAGAACATCATCCTTTGTGAACGTGGTATTCGTACGTACGAAAAAGCAACACGTAACACATTAGATATTTCAGCAGTACCAATTTTAAAACAAGAAACACATTTACCAGTATTCGTCGATGTAACACATTCAACTGGTCGACGTGACTTATTATTACCATGTGCGAAAGCAGCAATTGCCATTGGAGCAGATGGTGTAATGGCAGAGGTGCATCCAGATCCATCTGTAGCACTTTCTGATTCACAACAACAAATGGATATTCCAACATTCGATGCATTCTACGAAACGCTACAAAAATTCATGAAGAATCATGAAATTCATGCATAATGATTTCACACCGCTTGCGCATTAAGCAGGCGGTGTTTATTATATCGTGACAATTTAATGTCTAGAACAGTACTATTTGTACTTGGTATTTCTGTTCATGTACGTACTTCTTCTTGAAAATGATGCGAAAATTATCGTATGATAAGGCTATAAAAGGAAAAAGGGAGGCACGTACGATGACTGTTACAATTTATGATGTTGCACGAGAAGCAAATGTTTCGATGGCAACCGTTTCTCGTGTAGTTAACGGTAACCAAAATGTAAAACCAGCAACACGAAAAAAAGTATTAGAAGTAATTGAACGATTAGAATATCGTCCGAACGCAGTAGCGCGAGGGTTAGCGAGTAAGAAAACAACAACAGTTGGCGTGATTATCCCAGATATTGCAAATAACGTTTATGCGGAGCTGGCACGTGGTGTGGAGGATATTGCGACAATGTATCGCTACAACATTATTCTTGCCAACTCAGACCAACATGAAGATAAAGAGCTACAGCTGCTAGATACAATGCTAGGCAAACAGGTGGACGGTATTGTTATGATGAGTGATGAAGTAACAGAGAAAATGCAACAATCGATGGATCATTCGCCAGTTCCGATTGTTCTTGCAGGTTCTGTAGATGAATCACAAACAATTGCCACTGTGAATATTGATTATTTCCAGGCAGCGTATGAAGCGATTTCGTTATTGATTCAAAATGGACATAAACGAATTGGCTTTGTAACAGGCCCACTTACTTATACAATTAATGGCAAATTCAAGCTTGAAGCTTATAAAAAAGCATTGCAAGATGCAGGCTTAAGTATAGATGAATCACTAATTGCTGCAGAGGAATCTAGCTATGATATGGGCTTAGAGGCATGGGAAACGTTATCTGCTCTAGAAAATCCTCCAACTGCTTATTTTGCAGGAAGCGATGAACTCGCTATCGGATTGATTCATGGTGCGCAGGATGCTGGGAAAAATGTGCCAGAGGATATCGAAGTTATCAGTTTTGAAAATTCTAAGTTAGCTCGTATGGTGCGCCCTCAGCTTACAAGTGTAGCACTACCGCTATATGATATCGGAGCTGTTGCGATGCGTTTATTGACTAAACTTATGAATAAAGAGCCTGTTGAGGACGAAGCGGTTATTTTACCACACCGCATTGAACAGCGACAATCTGTTAAAAGCAAATAACAAAAAACACGTAAATCTAATAGTAAGATTTGCGTGTTTTTTTATTGAAGTGAATTGTTTTAGAATTGTTTGGGTGACTGGCACCGCGGCTTAACTGCGCTTTTCAGTGCGAATAATATGTAGCGCTTTTTCTAACATTTGCGCGTTTTTTTCTTCAATTTCTGCCTTTCGTGGAATGGGCTCATAAAGAGGATTTGGGTCCTCCCATGTAGGAATAAACGGCACGGGTGCCTCTGGTTGCCAGCGCTCTAACCATGCTTGTGGTAAGGGACCTGATGGTTTTTCTTGATCGGTCATTTCTAACCATAGCATAGACCATGCGCGTGGTACAACCCGCCAAATATCGTAGCCTCCACCACCAACCGCAATCCATTTGCCATCACAATATTCGTGCGCTAGCTTGTGCGCTAACTTAGGAATTTCCTTATAAATATTCATTGTACCGTATAAATGTGTTAATGGGTCAAAATAATGTGCATCTGCACCGTTTTGCGTTAATACAACATCGGGTTTGAAAAATTCAAAGACTTCGCGCATTGCCTGTTCATATATGTCTAAGAAACTATCATCCTCGGTAAATGCATCGATTGGAAAGTTAAATGAAGTTCCATAGCCTTGCCCATTGCCTCGTTCAGTTATATTACCTGTTCCAGGGAATAAGTAGCGACCTGTTTCATGAATCGATAATGTACAAACATCGGGGTCATCATAGAAACTCCATTGTACGCCATCACCATGATGGGCATCCGTATCAACATATAGCACCCGCGCTTTGTATTTGTCCTGTAAATAACGTATAGCTACAGTACTATCATTATAAATACAAAAACCTGAAGCGCGCCCACGGAAACCATGATGTAGCCCACCGCCCAGATTTAGCGCATGTTCGGCTTTTCCTTCCATCACATAATCGACAGCAGTTAATGTGCCACCTACAAGTTGGGCACTTGCTTCATGCATATTTTTAAAGATAGGTGTATCCTCCGTGCCTATACCATAGCTTGCACATTGTGCCTCGCTGAGTTTACCATGCCCTGCATTTTTTACAATTTCAATGTATTTTGGATCATGTGCGAGCAAGAGTTCTTCTTCTGTTGCAATTCGTGCAGGAACGATATCGACATCATCGAGCGCCCCTATGTTTTTTAGTAAATCCATCGTTAGCGTCAAGCGTTTGTGATTGAAAGGATGTGTATCTGAAAATTTATATCCGAGTTGTTCTGGCGAATAAACAAAGACAGCCTTTTTCATTATAATGAAACACCTGGTAGATTAGGCCATAACACGTCGAAACCTTCTTTGCGAAGATTCTCAATGATAGCAAGTGGGTTTAGTGTTTTTACTCGGACGCTTAAAATTTTATTTTGTGTATTTTCAGAATCAGGATATACTAAGACGCTTTGGACATTTGCATGATGCAGATTAAAAATCTTTGTAATTTCAAATAACACGCCCGGTGTATCGCACACGCGTATTTCAATTTTAGAGCCGGGTTCAGTTGCACCGGTTAACTCAATATATGTGTAGAGCAAATCGGTTGTAGTGACGATACCGACAAGTTTTCCCCCAGAGACAATTGGTAAACAACCGATCTTCGTTTCATAAAAAGTGAGTGCAACTTCCTCTACAAAATCAAGAGGATGACCGACAAGTGGATTTTTTATCATAATATCTTCTACCTTGGCACTAAAGACAGGAGAATTCGGCTCATCCTTCAATGGCGAAGGCAATGCTTCTTTAATATCTCGCTCTGTAATTACACCGAGAACGTGGTGTTCATTGTCTATAACAGGTAAATGACGCACCTTCTTCTCACGCATCAATTTCAGCGCTTCTAACACAGTATTTGTAGGAGCCAGTGTATAAGGCTCATCATTCATAATTTCTTCTACAATCATATACTCATCCCCTTTGTGTTGGTTTTAATACATGAAGCGATTTCTAAAACGGAGCCTATCGAATCTTTCCATCGTTTCAGGAGGCACTCGTTTGCCTTCCCGAGCCATTAGGCAGTTAGCTGGATGCGATGTAATTTCAGGATCATCTGTAGCAAAATATTCGAAACCAGCCGAGCTCATCATTCGTTCCATCATTTTGCGGTAATCCCATACATTTAACCCAGTCCCTTTTAAGTCCCAATGCCAATAATATTCAGTTGTAATAACAAGGTAATCCTCCATCTCATCCCCCATAAAGGACACCGAAAGCAAGGCTTTACCAGCCCCAGTCCCACGATAGTCAGGAATTACCTCAATGGCTCCTAACTCAATCATATTATGAATGCGGTCCTCTGCCCAACGTTCAAGCGGATCGGGATATAAATAGGTGACGTAGCCTACAATAATGTTGTCTTTTCGAATGATAATAATGCGACCTTCAGGAAGCCCTGCGATTTCTATAATGGCTTGCTGTTGTTGTTTAGGAGGTCTAAAGGCAACTAATCCCTCGTGGAATGTATACGTAGCTAATTTTTCTGGAGGAACAGGCCCTTCCACATAAACAGTACCATGCTTTGTCTCCTTTGTAACAGAAAAAAAAGTCTTTTTATGTTCCATAATTACACCACCTGAGTTTAATAATTCCATTATAGCTGATTTAAAGCCGAAAAACGCTTAAATTTGCGAAATATAACTACATTTTCGGAAAAATAAAAATATTGAGACATTCTTGAAAAATTCGTGTAAAATAGATGTATATTGCAACTGTTATTTAACAGATGAATGTTGTATTGTAAGCATTGTTCATATTTATAGCGCATAAACTGTTCTATAACAATTGCTACATAACGTATTTGTCTTTAGAGAAAGTGGCGAATTTTAATAGCATTCAGTAGCTGTTTTATATGGCGAAATTGTTTCAATTGCCATTATTAAATTTAATTTTCCATATGGGGATGGAGGTTCTCTTTTTATCCTTTATAAGAGGCTTCAAGGGAAATTATATTGCACGCAAGCAAAATGCAAACGATGTGACAGGCAGCTACGCGTACGTCAAGGCCTAATTGCTAGGGGTATCGTGAGTACGATTTGAAATTTGCTTACGAATGGACTAAAGCAAAAAAGGAAGGGGTAATTTCATGGGGATGAAAACAATGGAGAAATTGAAGGCAATACCAGGGCACTATCATTTGCCAAATTATGAGGAGGCAGCAGCGAATCATAATTGGGAAGAAACTGAAAAGGCATTTAGTTGGCATAAAACAGGATTAGTAAACATGGCTTATGAGGCTATTGATCGCCATACAGAAACGGCTAGAAAAAATAAAATTGCACTGTATTACACGGATGGAAAACGCAAAGAAGCCTATTCTTTTAATGAAATGAAAAGGCTGACAAACAAGGCTGCCAATGTTTTTAAATCAGCGACAAACTTAAAAAAAGGCGATCGCTTATTTATTTTTATGCCGCGTTCACCAGAGCTTTATTTTTCTTTATTAGGCGCATTAAAAATGGGGGTTATTGTAGGGCCTCTATTCGAAGCATTCATGGAAGGAGCGGTATATGACCGTCTTTCAGATAGCGATGCAAAAGTGTTAGTTACAACGCCTGAGTTACTGGGTCGAGTACCGTTAGATAAACTTCCTAACTTGCAACATGTATTTTTAATAGGGTCTGATATAGAAGAAACACCGCAAATTTTAGATTTTAATAAGCGTATGAAAGAGGCCGCTGCTACATTTGATATTGAGTGGATGGACCGTGAAGACGGTATGATTTTACATTATACTTCTGGCTCGACAGGTGCACCAAAAGGTGTGTTACACGTGCATAATGCAATGATTCAGCACTATCAATCTACACAATGGGTACTAGATTTAGGCGACAATGATATTTATTGGTGTACAGCAGATCCAGGTTGGGTAACGGGGACATCTTATGGCATTTTTGGTCCATGGTTAAATGGGGTGACTATGCTGATTGTTGGTGGTCGATTCTCACCACAAGCATGGTATCAAGCAATCGAGGATTATAGTGTTACAGTTTGGTATAGTGCGCCAACAGCTTTCCGTATGTTAATGGGAGCTGGTAGTGGAATGTTAGAAAATTATGATTTATCATCATTACGCCATGTATTGTCTGTTGGAGAACCCCTTAACCCTGAAGTGATACGTTGGGGATGTGACGAATTAGGGCATCGTATTCACGATACGTGGTGGATGACAGAAACCGGCGCGCATATGATTTGTAACTATCCAAGTATGGATATTAAACCGGGTTCAATGGGCAAACCATTGCCTGGCGTTTATGCGACAATTGTAGATGATGCGGGAAATGAAGTACCACCATTTACTATGGGGAATTTAGCGGTACGTCGAGGTTGGCCTGCGATGATGCGTCAAATTTGGGGTAATCCTGAGCGATACGAATCATACTTCCTAAAAGGTGAATGGTATGTGTCGGGCGATTCAGCTTATATGGATGATGAGGGGTATTTTTGGTTCCAAGGTCGAGTAGATGATGTCATTATGACAGCTGGAGAACGTGTAGGACCATTCGAAGTAGAAAGCAAGCTACTAGAACATCCAGATGTCATTGAAGCAGGTGTAATTGGAAAACCAGACCCTGTTCGTGGAGAAATTATTAAGGCATTTGTATCTTTGCGTGAAGGTGTTGAACCATCAGATGCTTTAATTGAGAATATTCGCGAGTTTGTCAAAAGGGGATTATCAGCTCATGCGGCCCCGCGTGAAATTGAGTTTAAGGAAAAGCTACCGAAAACAAGAAGTGGTAAAATTATGCGACGTGTGTTGAAGGCATGGGAGTTAAATTTACCAACTGGTGATCTTTCGACGATGGAAGATTAAGAAGGGGCAATAGGCAATTTATTTTTATTCAATCAGAAAACATAAAGAGGGTAGGAATTCATTCGACTATGAAAGAGTTCCTACCTTCTTTTTTCTGAATTTATCGTAGCCAATCTGTATTCCTGAAATTTATAACAGAAGATTAAGAAAATACTAGGATTAAATAAAAATTCAGTTGACTTAATATTTATGCAGACGTATACTATTTTTAACTTATTTTAGAGGTGAGTAGAATGAAAGTAGGAATTGTTGGTGCAACAGGTTATGGAGGGTTAGAATTAATTCGTTTTTTACATAATCATCCAGTGGTTGAACAGATAGATTTATTTACATCTTCTGAAGAAGGTGTCGTTTTTTCTTCGAAGTTCGGACATTTAGTAACAATTATAGATTCGCCATTGCAAAAAATAGATTATGAAGCATTATCGAAATTGGATGTCGTATTTGCAAGTACGCCTTCGGGTGTGACAAGTGAGTTATTACCACCTTTAGTTGGAAAAGGTCCGAAGTTAATTGATTTATCAGGTGATTTTCGTTTAAAGAATCCAGCAAGTTATGAACAATGGTACGGCAAAAAGGCAGCACCACTAGAAATTATTGAGCAAAGTGTTTATGGCTTAACAGAGTGGAATGCGCATAATGTCAAAAATGCCTCTCTTATTGCGAATCCAGGATGCTATCCAACAGCTGTTCTGCTGTCGTTATTACCTTTATTAAAAGCGCAATTGATCGACCCGAATTATCTCGTTATTGATGCGAAAAGTGGTATTTCTGGTGCTGGCAATAAACCATCGCAAACAACGCACTTTAGTGAAGTGAACGAAAGCTTCTCCATTTATAAAACAAATACACATCAACATATTCCAGAAATTGAGCAAGCCATTTCAATGTTTGCCAATGTGGAGACGACCATTACTTTTAATACACATTTAGTTCCAATGACACGAGGTATTTTATCGACAGCGTATGCACCCGTAATGCCTGGCATTACTGAGGAACAATTAGTGACTTGCCTACAAACAACATATGAAAAACATCCATTTGTCCGAGTGATAACAGATATTAATAGCCTTACTACAAATCGTGTGAAGGGCTCTAACTATTGTGATATTTTCGTAAAAGTTGATAGCCGTACAAATCGAGCAACCATTGTTGCAGTTATTGATAATTTAGTTAAAGGTGCTGCTGGGCAAGCGATTCAAAATATGAATGTACAATTGGATTTACCACAAACAACAGGCCTAGATGTCGTGCCATTGTTCATTTAAGTGCCAGTCACCTAAACGATTTTGAATATTTAGAATTGTTTTGGTGCCAGTCACCAGTCACTCTTGAAACTAAGGAGGAATTAGTTTATGACATTAACAGCGTCAACAAACATTATGAAAAAATTATCAAGTAAAAACATCGTATCGCCCAAAGGGTTTAAAGCAGCGGGGTTACATTGTGGATTAAAGCATAAGAAAAAAGATTTAGCCATTTTAGTTAGTGACGTACCAGCAAGTGTAGCTGGCGTATTTACTACAAATGCGGTTCAGGCAGCACCATTAAAAGTAACGAAAGAAGTTGTTTACACAACAAAAAAAATGCAGGCAATGATTGTCAACTCCGGTAATGCGAATGCTTGTACGGGTAAGCAAGGTGTAAAGGATGCGCAAACAATGCAAGCTTTAACCGCTGAAAAGTTAGGGATTGCAGCAAATTTAGTTGGTGTGTGCTCAACGGGTGTAATTGGTGAAATTATGAATATGGAGCCAGTAGCTAGCGGGATATCGCAACTACAACCAAAAGATTGCTTAGAGAGTGCAATTGATTTTGCACAGGCCATTATGACAACTGATACTGTTATGAAAAATACAAGCTATAGCACAATCATTGATGGCAAAGAGATTATTATTGCAGGTGTAGCGAAAGGTTCGGGAATGATTGAACCTAATATGGCAACAATGCTAGGTTTTATTACAACAGATGCGAATATTGAATCGCATGTATTACAAGCAGCTTTATCAGATATTACGAACCTAACATTTAATGCCATTACAGTGGATGGCGATACATCGACAAATGATACGGTCGTCGTGATGGCAAACGGTGTAGCTGGCAATAATTCTTTAACATCAGCACACCCTGATTGGCATAACTTCTACTATACCTTAAAAACCGTGGCACAAGACTTAGCCAAAATGATTGCAAAAGATGGAGAAGGTGCAACGAAACTAATTGAGGTGGAAGTAGAAGGTGCTATTTCAGATGACGAGGCACGTAAAATCGCGAAAACAGTAGTTGGGTCGCCACTTGTCAAAACAGCTGTATTTGGTTGCGATGCGAACTGGGGACGTATTATTGCAGCGGTTGGCTATAGTGGCGCGACAGTTGACCCTGACAAAATTACCATTCAAATTGGTGGCGCAACAATGGTTGAAAACGGAGAGCCAATTGCCTTTTCAGAAGATGAATTAATCCAAATTTTAAAAATGCATGAAGTTAAAATTCACGTGTCACTTGGCATAGGTGAAGGCAAAGGGCATGCTTGGGGATGTGACTTAACGTATGACTATGTTCAAATCAATGCATCATACCGCTCGTAAACGCATGGTGATTAAGCTAGGTGGTAGTACGCTTGAAGGCTTAAATGACGATTTTTTTGACAATTTTAAAAAGCTACAAGAGAGTGGCGTTGAACTTATTATTACACATGGCGGCGGCCCTGCTATTAATCGGGAGCTAGCTGCACGAGATATTGAATCTCATACATTAAATGGTATTCGCGTAACGAGTGAAGCAGCAATGGATGTTGTCCAGTCTACATTAATCGGGAATGTTAATCCTGCGCTAGTACACGAGTTAACAACAGCGGGGATTGCGGCAGTCGGTTTAAATGGCTTTGATGGGCAATTACTTATAGCAGACTTTTTAGACAAGGACATATACGGCTTTGTAGGTGAGATACAATCCGTGAACACATCGCTGTTAGAAGCATTAATTGCTGCTGGAATTGTGCCAGTCATCGCGTGTGTTGGGGCGAATCTAGAGGGTCAAGCGCTTAATATTAACGGAGACACTGTGGCGAGTGAAGTAGCTCTCGCTGTGGGAGCGGAGAGTTTACTTCTTGTTACGGATGTCTCCGGTATTCGTATTCAAGGCGACTATCAAACAGAAGTAACGCCTTCATTAATAACACAGTGGATTGAGGAAGGTCATATTTACGGTGGGATGATTCCAAAAGTGCAAGGGGCACTCGATTGTCTAAATGCAGGAATTCCATCAGTGCAGATTGTTGGAGATACATTAGTAGGTACAACGATTTTGCCGTAAGGGGAAGGGATGGACGTCATGTTGTGGAGATGACGTCCTAAAAAATAACTTGGGGAGCTGATAGAATGAGTGCTTTATTTGGAAACTATGGCAAACGTCGTGCACAAATCGTAAAAGGGCAAGGAACTGTTGTGGAAGATGCTAGTGGCAAAAAGTATTTAGATTTCACAAGCGGCATTGCTGTTGTTAGTCTTGGGCATGCACATCCTGCTATTGTCAAAGCGATTCAAGAACAAAGTGAAAAACTTTGGCATATATCGAATTTATTTGATATACCTGGGCAAGAAAAAGTTGCCCAAAAATTAGTGGCAGATACACATTTGAAGTATGCGTTTTTCTGTAATAGTGGTGCTGAAGCTAATGAAGCGGCCATCAAACTAGCACGTAAGCATACTGGAAAACATCATATCATTACTTTTGAAAAATCATTCCACGGTCGCACGTTTGGCGCAATGTCAGCAACTGGTCAAGGTAAGGTACATAATGGATTTGGACCACTTGTCGATAAATTTACAACACTTCCATTCAATGATGTAGCGGCACTTGAGGCAACCGTTGACGATTCAGTTGCAGCCATTATGCTGGAGATGATTCAAGGTGAGGGTGGTGTTAATAGTGTAACGCCTGAATTTGCAGCTGCTATCGCCAAAATTTGCGAAGACAAAGGTGTTTTATTAATTGTCGATGAGGTGCAAACTGGTATTGGAAGAACAGGGACGCGCTATGCATATGAGCAAACCGTGTTACAACCAAATATTGTGACATTAGCAAAAGGCTTAGGCGGAGGATTCCCAGTGGGAGGAATGTTAGGTACAGCAGAGTTCTATGACACATTCGGTCCAGGGACGCATGGTACAACATTTGGTGGGAATCCATTAGCAATGCATGTTGCGGAAACGGTCCTTGATTATGTATTTGAGCCAAGTTTTTTAGAAAATGTGCAAGACTTATCTTCATATTTTGTGAAGCAATTGCAAGCCAATTTACCAACAAGTTATACGGTACAAGGGCAAGGATTATTACTTGGAATCGGTTGCGGTGAAGCGGAAGTAGCGCCTTATATTACAGCAGCGGAGGAAAAGGGGTTACTACTGGTAGGCGCAGGCCCAAATGTCATTCGACTTTTACCACCGCTTACAGTGACTAAAGCAGAGATTGACGAAGCTGTACAAATTTTAAAAACAATTTTACGATAATCTATCGTTGGCTTGTAAACTACTATAGATAAAACGAAAAAAGTGTTAGGTTGACTGCAATCAATCTAACACTTTTTTGCTTTGCTATCCGTTTTATGGCGGTTGTTTTCTGGAAGTTTTCCTAGCGATTCACTAGCAAGTGGAGCGATATTTTATTGGAGTTGTTTCACTAATGTCGTAACAAGACTCGGAAGCCAATCGTTTAAATGGCTGAATTTAAAGCCTGCTGCTTCTGCTTTTGCATTCGACATATACCAATGTGTTGGAATGCCATAAGGTGATTGTGATGTTTCATCACCGCCAATAAGTGATACTTTGGCTTGTTTTCCTGTTTCCTGCTCAATAAGTGCAAGTAATGCCTGTAAGGAAATAGTACCTGTTGCTGTGGCGTTATACGGACCTTCAATCGGTGCAGTTCCAGCAAAATATAAAAATGCTGCTGCTTCATCGTCGGTAATATAACTCATTTTTGCTTCAATATTTGGCATGGATATTGGTTGGCCATTTAAAATGCGCTCAACATGGAAATGTAACCGACGAGTATAGTCATGTTCACCAAGGACAATTGGGAAACGTACAGCGACAACTGGAAATGTTGCTTCTTTAAAAAGGACAGCTTCTGCTTGCCGTTTGCCTTCACCGTATGTGAAATCATCTCTATCGCCCATACGAATCTCGTAGTCATACGGATTAAAATCAGTTTCAGATTTCATCTTTCCATCTGCTTCATACGTCGAGAGCGTTGAGGTAAAGACGAGCTTTTTAGTTTTATTTTGTAATATTTGCGCAATTTTCTGGGCTTCATTTGGAGAGTAACAAATATTATCGTAGACGATATCCCATGTTGTAGTAGCGAGTGCTTTTGTCAATGCTTCAACATCATTGCGATCAACCGAAAGCTGTTGAACTTGTGCTCCAAAAGGATTGCCACTTTGACCGCGAGTTAAAATCGTAACGTCATGGTTATTCTCAAGGCAAAGCTCCACCAATTTTTTACCGAAAAAGCGTGTGCCCCCTAAAACTAGAATGTTCATGTTATCTACCCCTTTGTTTAGTAGTCCTCTTAATAATGACAAAAAAATAGGCTTACTACAATTGAAATTTCAATGTAGTAAGCCTAAATGATTATTCTGTAGGTGGTTCTGTAGGTGGTGTCGTCTCTCCGTTATTTCCTCCAGTAGAGCCAGAGCCATTGTTAGAGCCGTTGCCACTAGAGCCGGAACCATTGTTACCATTAGAGCCGTTGCCACTAGAGCCAGAGCCATTGTTAGAGCCGTTGCCGCTAGAGCCAGAGCCATTGCCACTAGAGCCGTTGCCGTTAGAGCCAGAACCATTGCCACCAGAGCCATTATTGCCAGAACCATTGCCATTATTCCCATTGACTGGTGGAATAGGAACGTCTGGCGTCGTTGGTTGTTCGCCTTTGTCCTCTTCTTCTGGTTTTGTCTCACTACCACCTGTTGACGCAACATTTGACTGTGGTGAAGTTAAACCAGTAATATCAACTGCTACAACTACATACGCTTGTCCGCTTGCGACGGTTATACTTTGCGTTGCTTCTAGCACCGAAGTAACTAGTGTGTTACCACCATTTGTTACATTATAAATTCGATAGCCTACCACATCATTAGATGAGCTACTCCAAGATAGTGTATTGCCTGAAATGGATGCTGTTACAGCCGCTGGCGGACTACCATCTGCTGGGAAGTCGACAGCTGATACAGATGAATTTGATAGTGATGAATTTTTAGGAAGTAGGCTTGCAGGGTTCCCACCCAGTCTACCTAACATCCGTTTAATAAAGGCTTGGTTAATACCAGCGCCACTAGATTTTACAAATTCTGCTGGTGTGTTTGGATGTGCATTATACGTTTTACCTTTAATTGTTACGACGCTTGATGAAGCGAGGCTATCATCAGGTCGTGACGGTAAAAATACTTTCGCGTTAAATAAATCTGAGCGTACCAATCCTGCATTTGCACAAGCGGCAGAAGGTGCTAGACCAGAAATACCACAGAATGAAGCAGTCACAACATTTTTTGGTGCCTTAAAGTTTGAAGGAGCATCAATTAATTTAGGATCTACATCATACATAGAATTCATTAAAGTACCCCATAGCTTGTTAATACGTACACTTGGTTGTAAATACGTGTTATTAAAGGCATAAAGTGAGCGTTGTTTATCGTAGCCCATCCATACACCAAGTGAAACATTTGGATTATAGCCTACTAACCAGACATCATTATAGTTTTGGGAAGTACCTGTTTTAGCTGCAAAATCAGAAGAGAATTTTAATGTATTTCTTGCAACTGTACCTGTTCCTTTTGTTAAAACATCTCGTAACATATCCGTTACGATATAAGATGTCTCAGGGCTAAACACTTGTACAGGTTCAACTTTATGTTGGTAAATAAGATTTCCATCTTGGTCTTCGATTTTTTCAATCATATAAGCATCGATAAATTGACCACCGTTTGCAAAAGTTGCAAACGCATTTGTATTTTCTTCAACAGTTGTACCTATTTGTAAAGCACCAATCCCTGTTGAAGGATTTGTATAGTCTTCAGGTTTTAATTGTGAGAAGTCCATTTTTGCTAAAAATTCAGCGGGACGTCTATTTAAAATATCATAGTATAAGCGTAGCGCTGAAATGTTTGTTGAGTCAGCTAACGCTTCACGTGCTGGAATAAGACCACGCTCATCGTTCGTCAAATAGTTCGTTGGACTCCAATCGCCAATAGAGAACTTGACGTCAACTAATGGACTTCCTGCACCAATTACGCCATATTCAATGGCTGGGGCATAGACAAGTAATGGTTTCATAGTTGAACCGTTCGAGCGGTAAGCTTTAGTAGCGTGGTTTAATTGATTTATTTTAAAATCACGACCACCTAGGAAGCTTAAAATTCGACCTGTGCTATTTTCGATTAAAATACTACCAACTTGAACAGGCATTTGCACATCGATTTCCTCACCTGTTACAGGATCTTTGCCTTTACCCGTATATGTCTGACCGTAGTATTTAAAATTATCGGCTGCTTTTTGCATAGCATCAAACATATCCTTGTTGATAGTGGAATAAATACGATAACCTTTTGAACGAATGTCTCGGTCTGCCAAAATCGAATATTTTTCTTGTAATTTTTCTTCCGTTTTTAAACGTTCTGAATCAATACCATCTTCATTGGCTAGTTTTTCAGCAATAATTTCTTTTGCTCGTTCCTCTAGCTCAAACGTTAACCATGGATAACGATCCTCTGGACGTGCTTCTGGTGTACGGAAGTCTGCTGTAATGTCATATGCGAGCGCATCTTCATACTGTTTTTCATTAATGTAGCCAGCTTCATTCATGCGGTAGAGCACCGTTTTCATACGATCGATGCCTAATTTTAATGCTTCTTCACTTTTTAGCACACCTGTATTTGTAAATGGTGTGTAAGTATACGGTGCCTGAGGAATACCAGCTATGTAAGCGGCTTGAGGAAGCGTTAAATCCTTTGCTTTCACATTAAAAATACCTTCAGCTGCTGTTTCAATACCTGCGATATTACGCCCTGTTGCATTTCGACCATAAGGAATAATATTTAAGTATGCCTCTAATATTTCTTCCTTTGTCATAAAGTGCTCTAAGCGCATGGCAAGTAGCAGTTCCTTCGCTTTTCGCTCATAGGAAACTTCATTTGTTAACACTTGGTTTTTAATAAGTTGCTGTGTTAATGTAGAGCCACCTGTCTGTGTGGCAGAGTTTGTAACGTCTTGCAGCAATCCTCGAATAACAGCTTTTGGAACAATTCCATTATGTTCACGGAAATATTCATCTTCCGTTGCGAGTACTGCATTAATTAAGTCAGGGGCTACTGCGCTAAGAGACGTTTCACGACGTTCTAAATCTGTACGCAATTTTCCCATATAAATATCGTTGGCAAAATAAATTTCACTTGTTTCCTCATAGTTGAAGATAAGGTTTCGTAACTCTTCTTTCGAACGTAAAGGTTCTTCTTGTACAAGTGAGGCAAAATAGCCGGCGCCAACAGAACCAACAAATACAGTGCCTACCAATGCAAAGACTAAAAATAGTAAAAATAAGTTCCAGACGACGCTGCCTGAAATACGTAATGTCTTCATCCATTTTTGTTCGAGAAATGCATCGATCTTTACATTGATTTTCTCAATCCAATCCTTCAAGGTATCGACCTCCTAAAATCTTGTTTATTATAGCATATAATGAATTGTCTCGAACATAGTTATTGACATTGAAAGAGAATCGTATAGAATAATGCTTATAGTTTTCTAGTGATGAAGAGTTTGCAGTAGTATCTATATTCCCTGTTTAGAGAGCCAGCGGTTGGTGAAAGCTGGTCATAATGTAGAGACGAATTACGTACTTGGAGCTTAGACGTGCGCGCCTGCGATAAAGGCGGCTGAATGAAGAGGAAGATGGATGACATCTTCAAGCTGGGTGGTACCGCGTTAGTTATTAACGTCCCTGCATGCAATTTGTTGCGTGTAGGGACCTTTTTGTTTCTACACGCTAAAAGATGACAATTTAGGAGGAAGAAACAATGACAAACGAATTATTACAAGATTTAGAATGGCGTGGATTGTTGTACCAACAAACGGATGCTGAAGGTATGGCAAAACTTCTAGCAGAACAGTCTGTTTCTCTATACTGTGGGGTAGACCCAACCGCTGACTCAATGCACATCGGTCACATCGTCCCTTTATTAACGCTTCGTCGCTTCCAAAAAGCTGGCCACCGTCCAATTTTACTTGTTGGTGGAGCAACAGGAATGATCGGGGACCCTTCTGGACGCTCTGAAGAACGTCAGCTTCAAACAGTGGAGCAAATTGACAAAAACGTGCAAGCCATTCGTGGACAATTAGAGCGTATATTTGAATTTGCACAAGATGGAAATGGCGCGCAACTTGTTAATAACCGTGATTGGATTGGGGATATTAGTACAATTGAATTTTTACGTGATTACGGGAAATTAATCAATGTTAATTACATGTTAGCAAAAGATACAATTGCTTCACGTCTTGATACAGGTATCTCATTTACGGAATTTGCTTATACATTAATTCAAGGTATTGATTACAATCACTTGTACAACAATTACAATTGTCGCATTCAAGTGGGTGGTTCTGATCAGTGGGGCAATATTACAACTGGTTTAGAAGTTATTCGTAAAACACATGAAGAAGAAACAAAAGCATTTGGTATTACAATTCCGTTAGTAACAAAAGCGGATGGTACGAAATTCGGTAAAACAGCTGGTGGTGCTGTATGGTTAGATAGCAAAAAAACATCTCCGTACGAATTCTACCAATTCTGGATTAATGCTGCGGATGCGGATGTTATTAAATACTTAAAAATCTTTACGTTCTTAACACGTGAAGAGATTGAAGCATTAGCTGTGTCTGTGGAAGAGGAACCTCATTTACGTAAGGCACAAAAAGCTTTAGCGGGGGAAATGACACGCTTAATCCATGGTCAGGAAGCGCTAGACCAAGCTATTCGCATTACGGCTGCATTATTCTCTGGCGATTTAAAAGCACTTTCAGCACAGGAAATGAAGGATGCATTTAAAGATGTTCCTTCTATTGAAATGGCCAAAGAGGCAAAAAATATCGTAGATTTACTTGTGGAAGGAGGGATTTCATCTTCAAAACGTCAAGCTCGTGAAGATGTGACAAACGGTGCCATTAGCATAAACGGTGAAAAAATCACAGATTTAGAATACAACGTCGATGCAAAAGACCGTTTAGAAGATGCCTTTAGCATTGTACGTCGCGGCAAGAAAAAATACCATATGGTCAAATTTGTTTAGGTGTCAGGCACTCAAACAATTTTCACACAATTCAACCTCCCTTCGAATGGATCACTTCGAGGGAGGTTTTTGTTTTAACATTGTAAGAAATTAGGTAGAGTGATTTGCTGATAGCTTTCAGGGTGTAGCAGTTGAGCAAGTTTAAGTGCACCTTCCACTAATCGAGGGGATGGACGGCAATACAACCATTCCTCCATTACATACACCTGTTGCAATTGAACCGCTTGTAGCTCATTAGCACATGGTCGCTTTAATAAATGAGCTGGTTTAATTCGCTCATAGGCAACACCTACCCACGCCATCAGTATATAATCTGGATTACGTCGAACAATTTCTTCCCACTCTGTTTGGACATTCGCTAACTCGAAATCATGAAATAAATTTTGGCCTCCAGCAAGTTTGCTAATTTCGGTTAACCAATTAACTTGACCAGGTGTGAAAATAGGATTTGGCCACCATTCCCAATATAAAGTAGGGTGAGTGGAAACCGTTTGTGCCACCGCTTGAAGCTGGGCAATAAATTGTAAATATTCCGTTGCAACTTTTTGGGCGTGCTCCGTTACGCCACAAGCAGCACCTAGTGTTAGAAGATCTTGCGCAATTTCGTTTAACGAGTTGGCATTAAAAACAATGTGGGGAATGTTCCTTTCCTGTAATGCCTCTATATTTTTTTCCATGCCTGGTACACTTAATGAGGCAAGTACTAAGTCGGGCTGCAATGCTTCTAATGCATCCATATCAATTGATAAATCGGGACCAAGCTTTGGTAATGCCTGCACAGATGAAGGCCAATCTGAAAAATCATCAACACCTACAAGTTGATGGGTCAATCCTAAGTAAGCAACAAGCTCTGTATTGCTTGGACAAATGGAAATTAAACGCATATGTTTCCCCCATATCTTTTTAAGAAAAGTATAGCTGTCACTAGGCACACATACAACAGGGGAATGTTTTTTTTTCACAGAAAAAGGCATGCCTCAAGGAGACACGCCATTGTTTTTAATATTTTAAGACAGTGCAACCGCTTCAAGTGACTCTGTTGGTTTCCCTACAGGTCCCATTGCAGCAGTAATAATTTGTTTAATGTCCTCTAATGTTGCTTTACGAGGATTCGTTGCAGCACAAACGTCTAGCATTGCATTTTTAGCTAAAATTTCAATATCTTCATCCTTCGCACCTAACGCACGGAAGCCACTTGGGATATTTAAATCTTTTGATAATTTTTCAATGGCAGTAATTGCTTTTTCAGCAGCATCACGTTTGCTAATCCCTTCAACATTTTCACCTAATAACTCAGCGATTCGAGCAAACCGCTCAGTACGTGCTGTTAAGTTGAAGCGGCACACATGTGGCAGTAAAATCGCATTACATACACCGTGTGGTAAGTTGTAGAAGCCACCTAATTGATGAGCAATCGCATGTACATAGCCAAGTGAAGCATTATTAAATGCCATACCCGCTAAAAATTGTGCATACACCATTTGCTCACGTGCTTCTAAATCAGCACCGTTTGCGTAGGCACGAGGTAAAAATTCAGGAACTAGCTGAAGTACTTTTTCTGCACATGCATCAGTAATTGGTGTTGCATTAGTCGATACAAACGATTCAATTGCATGTGTTAATGCATCTACACCAGTTGCAGCTGTTAGAGCTGGAGGTAAGCCAATCATTAACTCTGGGTCATTAATCGATACAAGTGGTGTCACATGTTTGTCAACAATCGCCATTTTTACTTTTCGAGCAGTATCTGTGATGATTGTAAAACGTGTCATTTCGCTTGCTGTACCAGCAGTTGTATTAATCGCGATTAATGGCACCAGTGGGTTTTCTGATTTGTCAACGCCTTCATAATCATGAATGCGTCCACCATTCGAAGCAATAAGTCCGATACCTTTTGCTGCATCATGTGCACTACCGCCTCCAAGCGATACGATAGAATCACAGTTTTCGGCATGATAAACAGCAATTCCATCTTCAATGTTTTGATCTGTTGGATTTGGTTCTGCTTTAGGGAAAATTGCAACATCAATTCCAGCTGCTGTGATGATGTTAGCAATTTGTTCTGAGAGACCTAACTTGTGTAAGCCCTCATCTGTTACGATTAATGTCTTCTTCACTTCTAAATCATTTAAGCGCTTACCAACTTCTTGAATTGCTCCAGGTCCAAATAAGTTTGTTTTTGGCATTACAAATTGCTTTAGAACGTCTGACATATTTCCAACCCCTTTGAAATAATTGTTATTGCTTGAATGATGGCGAACCACCTTCCGAAATCCATATTATTCTATTTTTTTTGAAAGTACAAGACGTATTTTTATTAAAATTGTTAATTTTACCACTGTTATTATTTCACAAAAAAGTAAGTTTGGAATTGAGATAGTAAAAGATAATAAGGAGTAGGAAGGTTGATTTAAATATGTTTTAAGAAATGCTATCGTATAAAAATAAAATATATTTTTTGGTATTTTGTTCTATTTTACACCTTGCTTGAATAGTAAATAACTGATATTTGATTGTTAATATATTAATAGTGTTTACGTTGTTTGGTATGGGAATAATTGTTATTTTAATGTACGGAAAAATAAGTGCTTTTTATTTAATATAATATTTAGGATGGAACAGTAAGTAAATCTCGGTGCCAGGCACGCAAACAATTCTGATAATTCACTTCAATTTATGAAAAAACATTGAGTGGGTTGTGGGGAAGAAAGTCGCAAGTGAGAGAAATCTGACTTGCGGCTTCTTTGTATTTTTACTGCTAAACGTACATTCGGCAATTATCAGGTACAATGGGGCCTACCGTTGTATCCAGTGCTAAGTACACAAACAAAGTAATAGTTTTATAAAAACGCTGATGCGGCAACACTTATGCTATTACGCAGCTATTTCTATGCACATGTTTCGCCAGTTAGTCCCATTGTAGTCCCAATTTGCCCCCAATTAATGTTATTTTGTGCTCGGAATTGCATGAATAAATAAAAATAAGAAAAGCCCTAGAAACCTTTGCAACAAGGTTTCTAGGGCTTTTTGTGTTGCTAAATGCAACGAAGGTTTATTAACGAGAGTAGAACTCTACGATGAATGCTTCGTTGATTTCAGCAGATAGTTCAGAACGCTCTGGAAGGCGAGTGAATGTACCTTCTTTTTTATCTGCATCAAAAGTTAAGTAGTCAGGTACGAAGTTGTTTACTTCGATCGCTTCTGTAACTACAGCAAGGTTTTGAGATTTTTCACGAAGAGAAATCGTTTGACCTGGTTTAACGCTGAATGATGGGATATCAACGCGTTTGCCGTCTACTAAGATATGACCGTGGTTTACTAATTGACGAGCTCCACGACGAGTGCGAGCTAAACCTAAACGGTAAACTAAGTTGTCAAGGCGAGTTTCAAGAAGGATCATGAAGTTTTCACCGTGAACACCTTTCATTTTACCAGCGCGGTCGAATAGAGTACGGAATTGACGTTCGTTCATGCCGTACATGTGACGAAGTTTTTGTTTTTCTTGAAGTTGTAAACCGTATTCTGATAATTTTTTACGTTGGTTCGGGCCGTGTTGACCTGGTGCGTAAGGGCGTTTTTCGATTTCTTTACCAGTACCGCTTAGTGAGATACCAAGACGACGTGATAATTTCCAAGATGGACCTGTATAACGAGACATATTGTTGTCTCCTCCTTTAAATTTGGTTTTTTTGTTGTAAAACAAAAACCAGTAGTACCCATTCTTATACGCATTTTATTTTCATGTATTTTCGCCTATGCAGCCGTTAGGTTACACAATACACCATCTATTTTGCCACTGAGAGTTTTTGTGTAGTAATACTCAGTAAAATTGAGGAATAAAATACAGTAATAAGCTTATACCACTGCTGCGTTTATTTTACACAAACTTCATTGTAACTGCTTAGAGCGTAGACGTCAATTATTAGTATGGCTATTTTTAAAAAGAACTATAGTAGGAATTTCCTTGAGAGGAATTTAACACTAATACGAAATGGTTATTGATGCGGTAGTAAATGTAAAATGTAAAAGTAAGGTAGAATTACATAGTCAAAATGACACAAATTATGTATAATACATTATAAGTTAATAGTAATTGATTTGTACGTTATATAGAAAAGGTGATTTCATGACAGACCATTTACAAACGCTGAAATATATAAAATCTGATGTTTTGAGCATTTGGGTGAGTTCGAATGGAGGACTAGTCAGTTTTAATGAGTATTTTTATTCATTTAAACAGTGTCTAAAGAAGCACTTGAAAATTGAAAATGCGGCCTTTCTTAGTTTTGAAGGGAATAGTTTAATACCTGTAGAAGAATTGGCCTCTTTGACAATTGAAACAAAACTAAATGCTGTGTCATGGCTAATGATAGAAGCTAGCTTTTACCAACAGAAAGTAGTAAAGCTTCCTTATATATTAAAAGAAAAAACAGCCTATAATATGATGACAGATATGGTGCTTTTCCAGACGGAGGGCAAAGAGCCTATGGGTGTGTTACTTGTTGAAGCCACCGATACTTGGACGGACTTTATGACTTCGGATTACGGTGAAGAGTGTGTAGAAACGCTTACAAAAGTTTTACAAATGCTGATTGAAAATCTAGAAGTAAAGTTAAATGAAGACCAATATAGAAAACTTTATAACATGACCGATTTATTTCACTCAACAATGGATATTGATTTGATTTTAGAAAACGTTTTAAAAAATATTCGCGATAATTTTCCAGAATTCAATGTGGAACTTATATTATCTAACGATCAAGATCGCCATACGACTATCGATATAAAACTTTTTGATTATCTGTCTGAAAGACCGGCTACTATCGAAGCTTTTGTATCAGGAGAATTGACTACTGAACTAGCTGGAGACTTGAATTGTCGTTTATTAAACGCCCCTATAAAAGGGAGACAAGCTATTTATGGCATTTTGCAAGTGAGTGCACCAACCACATATCTTTTTTCAGCAACGGAAAAAGACTTTGTGCGCATGTTAGCACAAGCATCTGGAAATGCGCTAGAAAATGCAAAATTATATCATCAATCGCATCGCCTCGTAAGTGACTTACAACTCATCAATGAAACTTCGCATCGATTAAATATGCGCATTGATATTAATGAAATGTTACTTTTCCTACAAAAACAATTAATGAAGTCTTTCCAACCAATGGAAGTTTGTTTCGCTTTTAAAGATCATGCTACCTATGAAGTGACAGATGCTAGCACATCGTTATTTAAATCAGAAGAAGGTAATACTTATATTAGACATGTTGAACAACATTTTGAGCATACAAATGATCCACTCTTTATAGCAGATTTTAGCCGATTAACCCCAAATCAAATAGAATATCGTTCAATTATGGCGATTCCTATCTTAATGGAGGAAAAAATAAATGGCTTTAGTATCGTACTGCACAAAGAGCCCTATTTCTTTTCATTTGATAGCTTTAAGTTAATGCAATCTTTAATCCATCATTCTTCGTTAGCGATTGCCAACTCTATTTTACGCAATCAGCTACAAGAAATGGTTGACCGCGATCATTTAACAAAATTATATGCACGCAGTTATTTAGATCAATATGTAGAAAAATCCCTGAAAAAAGATCAATCAGGTATGTTCTTGCTTATTGATATTGACAATTTTAAACGCATCAATGACACTTACGGCCATCAAACAGGCGATAAAATTCTTGTGCAAATTGCCGTGAAATTAGAAGAAACAATAGGTGCTAGCGGTATTTGTGCTCGCTGGGGTGGAGAAGAAATGTCGGTGTATGTACCAAATGTTGGTGAGCAAGAGGCCATTGAGTTAGCTTCAACAATAGTTGAAGTCATTCCGAATGCTACTGACCCTAAAGTAACGATTTCAGCAGGTCTTATAACATGGGATCAATACTATCGACCAGCTTTCCAATCGGTTTTTCTACACGCCGATACAGCTTTATATGAAGCGAAAAACAATGGGAAAAATAGATTTTGTATCCATGATCGGACGTTACAAACAAATGCATAATAGATGGTTTACTATAAAATGCCCCGAAATGATATATTTATAATCCATTTCAGGGCATTTTTTAGTGGCTATAAGATAATATTGCGAAATATTAAATATGAAGAAGTAGTGTTTCTACAAAATGTTCTAAGCCGGTTTGATCTTCTTGTGAAAAGCGATTTTTAATAGGGCTATCAATATCAAGAACGCCAATCACCTTCTCTTGTTGAATAAGCGGAATGACAATTTCTGATTGAGAGGCAGCATCGCATGCAATATGCCCTGGAAATGCATGAACATCTTTTACGACAAGTGTCTCTTTTTTTGTTACAGCTGTTCCACACACACCGCGTCCAATTGGAATTCTCACACAAGCTGGTAAGCCTTGGAATGGTCCTAAAACTAGTTCATCCTCTTGTAAAAGGTAAAAGCCAACCCAGTTAATGTCAGTAAGAAATTGATTAAGCAAGGCAGATGCGTTGCCTAAATTTGCAATGCGATCGGTTTCGCCAGTGAGTAATGCATCTAACTGTTTTGCTAATGTCTTGTATTGATCTGCAATAGATCCTTCGTAATTAATTTGTGTAAACATATGAGCACCTCGTTTAAACGTTATTTGTCTGGAAATAGAGTTTTATAATGCTGATGTAAATCGACAGCAGCATGAGCATCTGAACCGAAAACGATAGGTAAACCAATCGTTTTACTATAATCGATAAAGGCAAATGGTGGATAGGGTTCCTGACAATATGTTTTACTTAAGCCAGCACTATTTAAATCTAACTCATATCCTTTTTGCTGCATAGTAGTTAATACTTCTTGGATGCGGTCAGTGTCATCAACTGGCTGATGATGGGCTAGCTGAAATTTATGAATAAGTGTTGGATGCCCGATGCGCTTAGGTTTGTATTGTCCTAAGTCAGCTTCAATAGATTGTAGGACAGTATCATAATATAAATGATAGAGACGTTCAACAGAACCTACTTTTTGGGCAAAATTTATAAAACTTTCAGCAGAAAAATCAATGCATTCATACGTATTCTGCCATTGTAAAAAATGAACAGATAAAATGGCATCGTCTAAAAAATGTCCATATGTATCAAGAAAATGACGTGTTTCTTGCTCGAAGCCGACAATATAGTCGATCTCTAAACCGATGCGAATGCGAATATCCTGTGCATATTGTTTTTGAAGTCGTTGTAAGTCTTCCAAATAAGGCATTAAAAAATCTGGGCGCATACCACTATCCTGTTCAGGTGTAGGATCTTGGAAATTAGAGGGTAATGGTGCATGTTCTGTAAATGTAATATCGGTAAAGTTTTCAGCAATTGCTTTTTCAATATATTGTGTAAATGAATCAGATGACCCATGTGGGCAATAGGGGCTATGGATGTGCCCGTCTCTTTTCATACATTTTACACTCCTTTAACTATTAAAATGATAAATACATATTTACGCTCTATGTTCAATGACATAGGGGAAGCTGTCAATATGTAGGTCGTGAATACACTTTTCTGAAAATCACTTAAATTTTAGTACAAAAGGCGAAAACATAGTATATAATAAATACAACTAGCCAATTCGTTTATTGTAGAATAGGAGGCTTACGATGGAGTATATCATCATTCCGATTATCCTACTATTAATTTTAGCCATAGTAGGATTAATGATGCGAAGAAAACATACAACAATTATTGCACAACTTGAAAATGAAAAATTACAAATACAAAACAATCCCATAAATGAAGAAATTTCTAAAGTTAAATCTTTAAACATGAATGGCGAAACAGAGGAAATGTTTGAACGGTGGCGTAATAGTTGGGATGAAGTCATCGACGTACATATGACAAAAATTGATTCGCTTTTATTCGATGCTGAAGACCAAATCAATCGCCTTCGTTTTAAAAAAGCAACGTTGATTGAGCGTGAAATAGAAGATTATATTCGTAAGTGTGAAAAAGATAAAGATAAAATCTTAGAAGAACTTAATGAATTAATTGGCAGCGAAGAAAAAAACCGTATTGAAATTGAACAGTTAAAAGAATATTATCGATCAGCACGTAAAACATTGCTTGCACATCAGCACTCATTTGGCGTAGCCCTACCAGCACTTGAACAAAAACTAGAAGTGTTTGTACAAAAATTTGAAGAATTTGATGTACTCACAAGCGAGGGCAATTATTTACAAGCGCGTGAAATAGTAATTAGCTTAAATAATGAATCTCAGCAAACGTTTGAATATATTAATGATGTGCCAACTATTTTAACCGAACTACAAGTAAAATTACCTGGTGCAATTCAAGAATTACGCAATGGTCAGCGTGAAATGGAAGAACAATCTTACTACTTGCATCATTTAGAACTTACAGAGGCTTTGGACAAACTGGAAGAAGAGTTTGCTTCGTTAAAAGAAGAACTAGCGGAGCTGAAATTAACATCTGTGAAACCTCGTGTTGCTGAAATAAATGAAGAAATAGACCGTTTTTATGACTTGCTTGAAAAAGAAGTGATTGCTAAAAACTATGTCGACCAAAATTGTGAGCGCTTATTAGGATCGATTACGAATGTTATTAACTCCACTCGATTAGTAAGTGATGAAGCAACATTTGTCCAACAAAGCTACCACTTGAATGAAAAAGATGCAGAAATTCCAAAAGCGGCGCTAAAACAATTAGAAGCATTACAACGTCGCTATGATTTATTGGCGATGCGTGTGTCAGAGGAAAAATCGGCCTATTCAAGCTTACAAGAGGAATTAATTGAAATTAGTGAAGAACTGGAGCGCATACACGAAGAGCAAGGGCATTTATCGAATACAATGAAAAAACTTCGCATTGATGAAAATAAGGCTCGGACACAAGTGGACAACTTGAAAAAAACGTTACAAGAAACAGATCGTCTGTTAAATAAGGCGAATATTCCAGGTATTCCTGAAGAGATGGATGCGCGATTAGATGAGGCAGCGGAGCATATTTACGTTGTGATGCAAAGTCTACAAGAGGTACCGCTCAATATGGGAACTGTCCATAATAACTTAAATGCAGCGACACTTTGTGTTGAGGATGTTCACGCGAAAGCACATGAATTGATTGAAAACGTCATGCTTATCGAACGTATTATTCAATATGGCAATCGCCACCGTGCAACAAATCCAAAGTTAAATGCTCGTTTAAAAGAAGCAGAAGAGGCATTTCATCAATTCCGGTATGCAAAGGCTTTAGAAGAAGCAGGGACTGCAGTGGAGGAAATGGAGCCAGGTGCTTTGAAACGCATTGAGGCCATTGTTGCCGAAGAAGCGTTCACAAAGTCATAAAAGCTTTATGACAGTAACAAATAGACAATAACAAATGAATTAGCTGCCTAAAAAGTGAAGTGATCTTTTTAGGTAGCTTTTTTTACGACCGTACTCTTTTACTTGAACATTTTACTGGTTGTTTTGGGGATTTTATCCTAAATAAATGTTTTCCAAAATATTTTTCTATGGTGTGAAATCAGCTGAAATTCACAGCATATTCGCAATAAATAAGCGATGCTAAGCGGACCTAAAATGACGAAATTAGAATAATTAGTAGTCAATTGCGACAGATTGCGTTATGATAAATACCGTTAAATCAACGTTTTGAAAGTGTGTGAAAAATAATGAAAGCTAATACAATTTATCTTGATAATAGTGCTACTACAAAGCCTTATCAAGAAGTGATGCAAACATTTATGGCAGTAAATGAGCAATATTATGCAAATCCTGCATCAATCCATGCCATGGGTGTAGAATCAAATGCATTATTAATGCGTGCACGGGAGCAAGTAGCAGATATTTTGAAGACTGAAGCAAAAAATGTGCTATTTACTTCAGGTGGAACCGAATCGAATAATACAGCCATTTTAGGTTTCGCACGCGGTAATACGCATAAAGGAAAACATGTTATAACAACGGAAATTGAGCATCTTTCTGTGTTAGAGCCAGTCAAGCAGCTTGAAAAGGAAGGCTTTGAAATAGAATATTTACGTGTCAATAAACAAGGTGTTATTTCATTGGATGAGCTAAGAGCCAAAATACGGAAAGATACGATATTGGTTAGCATAATGCATGTCAATAATGAAATGGGAGCAATTCAACCTATTTCTGAAGCGGCTGCTATCGTTCATGCAGAAAGTAGAGCGGCATTTCATGTGGATGCAGTCCAAAGCTTTGGAAAACTTCCATTAACGTTTAAAGGTGAAGATGGGCCAGATTGTATTACGATTTCTGGACATAAAATCCATGGCTTTAAAGGTTCTGGTGTCTTAGCTTTTCGTAAGCCAATGCAATGGCAACCTTATGCTTTTGGTGGTGGACAGGAATTCGGCTTACGTAGTGGCACAGTGGCTGTACCTCAAGCAGTAGCATTGGCAAAAGCGGCTCGTATGGCAGTCGAAACAATGGATGAACGTTCTGAAAACTACCGTAATTGGCAACAGCAATTACGTGCAGCACTAGCGCATTTTGGTGATATTGTGCATATAATATCTACTCCAGAGTGTGCAGCTCATATTTTATCGTTTAGTGTACGTGATATAAAAGGCGAGGTACTGATCAATGCTTTGCAAAAACATGGCGTGATTGTATCGACTTCGAGTGCTTGTTCTTCTAGACAAACAAAGACAAGCCATGTTGTCGAAGCCTTAAATATTGATGAACATTTTAAAAAAGGTGTTGTTCGTGTTAGTTTTGGTGCACATGTAACATCGGACGATATAACCCAATTAATACAAGTTATTAATACAGTATTGAAGGAACTTAAAGGAGAACTATTATTATGATTTGGAAAGAAATTTTAATTCGATATGGCGAACTATCGACAAAAGGACGTAATAAAATGGACTTTATCCGCCGTTTACGTGAAAATATTCGCTATGCATTTGCAGATTTAGGCCATTTACACATCCGCACAGAACGCGACCGAATGTTTATTGCCATTCAAGATGAAGCACAGATGGATGTTTTATTAGCAGGCTTACCGAAAATTTTTGGAATTCAATCATTTAGCCCAGTTGCTGCATGTGAAAAAGATATGGATGCCATGAAGCGACTTGCGCTTACAATCATGGATACATTTAAAGATCAACAGCTAACATTTAAAGTTGAAGTGAAACGTACAGATAAAACATTCCCATTAGATTCTCACAGCATTCAACGCGAAATTGGTGGGCATGTTTTACCACAATATCAAAACTTATCAGTAAAAGTGAAACATCCAGATGTAGAATTACGAGTGGAAGTACGCCACGATTCAACATATATGATGGCGCAAGTGATTCCAGGCGCAGGTGGTATGCCAGTTGGCTCTAACGGCAAATCACTATTAATGCTGTCAGGCGGTATTGATAGTCCTGTTGCTGGGTATTTAATGATGAAACGCGGTGTACGTTTAGAAGCAATTCATTTCTTTAGCCCACCGTATACAAGTCAAAATTCATTGGAGAAAGTAAAAGTACTTGCAAATGAACTAACAAAATTTGGTGCGAGTATTCGCCTGCATGTTATTCCATTTACAGAAATCCAAGTACTTATTAAAGACAGAGTGCCGTCCAATGTGTCAATGACAACAACACGTCGCATGATGTTAAAGGTGGCAGATAAAGTACGTGAGGAAATTAATGCACTGGCCATTGTGACAGGTGAAAGTCTTGGACAAGTAGCAAGTCAGACGCTAGAAAGTTTAACGGCGATTAATGCTGTAACGAATACACCAATTTTACGGCCGCTTATTTCAAATGATAAATTAGAAATTATTGATATTGCAGAAAAAATCGGCACATATGAAACGTCAATTCAGCCATTTGAGGATTGCTGTACAATTTTCACCCCAGCTAGTCCGAAAACAAAGCCAAAGCTTGAAAAAGTAGAGCGTTATGAAAGCTTTTCTGATTTTGATGAACTAATCGAACGTGCTGTGAAAAACCGTGAAGTGTACATTTTCCCGAAAAAAGAACAACCTAAAGATAAATTTGCAGATCTTTTATAAAAAATTTACGGATTTAAACTAAAAAGAATATTCTTTTCTTATAAAGACCAATAACGACATTATAATAAGAAGGAAACCGTCTCAAATTTGTAATTTGGGACGGTTTTTTTATATTTTCTAGTCTTTTTCCTTTAGAGTTACATTTTACCTTTAAAATTTTCGTATTAAAAATCGAATATCGCACATTCTATATTCACAAGGAGGTGAGAGACATGACAAACAACAACAGTTCAAACAAGCTTGCAGTACCTGGAGTACAACAAGCGCTTGATCAAATGAAATACGAAATTGCACAAGAATTTGGTGTTCAATTAGGAGCTGACGCATCAGCTCGTGCTAACGGTTCCGTTGGTGGTGAAATCACTAAACGTCTTGTACAAATGGCAGAATCTCAATTAAAAGGTATGCCAAAACAATAATTGCAAAAAAGCATTTATTGAACTTAAAACCAGTGACCGTAAAAGGCACTGGTTTTAGTTTGTTTATTTTTACTTTTTTTATGACTAGCGTAACTCGAATTATTCAATCAATACGATTTAAAGGTCTCAACGGTTTGGTGAATATTATGACTTTCACAAATTGCGGAAATAACTGCTACACCGTCTGCACCAGCTTTTAATACAGTTTCTGCATTCTGACAGTTAATGCCACCAATTGCTACAATCGGCAACTCGGGATAATGACGGCGTGCTTGTTGTAAAAATTCAGTACCACTTGGCGCTTTGGCATCGTTTTTAGAAGTGGTGGCAAAAATGGGACCAATCCCTACATAATCTGCGCCATTTTCTATAGCGATTTGTAATTCATCCGCTGTATGAACCGAAACACCAAGTATTATTTCCTCACCAATTTTTTCTCTTACTAGCGAGATGGGACAATCATCTTGTCCAATATGAATACCGTCTGCCTTGAGCTTTAAGGCAAGCTCAATATCATCATTTACGATAAATGGAACATTGTAGTGATGACATCGTTTTTGGCATTGACGGGCAAAATGTTCATAATGTTCATCAGTTAGTGCATCTGTTCCTTTTTCTCGAAATTGGAACATCGTAATACCAGCTTGCAATGCTTCTTCTAGTATTGCTAATGGTTTTTTGATTTTTGCATTCGCTGTACCCATTATAAAATAGAGCTGTAAATCACTGCGTTTCACCTATGGTCACCTCGCAACTTTCTTTGAATTTTTGGTAAGCAAAATGATTTGTTGGTCCATTACCATGACCAATCGATAAGTTATGAGTAATTGCTAGTTGAATGAATTTCTTAGCCTCAATAATGGCTTGCTCTATCGGCATTTGACGGCCAATGAAAGCTGTTAATGCGGCAGAAAATGTACACCCTGTACCGTGTGTATTTTTGGTCGCAATTCGACTAGACTGCATTGAGAATGATTTGCCATTTTTAAAAAATACATAATCTACAGCAAAATCTTTGTTCGCTAGATGGCCACCTTTGATAATCACGCATTGAACACCTAGCTGTAGTAACGAATGCGCCGCAAGTCGAATGTCAGACACGGTTTCGATTTTTCTTGCAGCTAATGTTTCAGCTTCTGGAATATTTGGCGTTACAATCGTGGCAAGTGGTAATAAATTGTTTCTTAATGCCTCCACAGCTTCTTGTTGTAATAAAGTTTCACCGCCCTTTGCAATCATGACAGGATCAACAATAAGAGGGATGGTTAAATTCGTCATAGCTAGCGCAATTGTACGAATAATATCAGAGGAAAAAAGCATGCCAGTCTTAATGGCGCTAATTGGAAAATCCTCTAAGAGAGCATGAAATTGTTTATTTATAAAGGCTTGTTCGATGGGTAGCACATCCATGACACCTTGTGTGTTTTGGGCAGTTAAAGCTGTAATTACGGACGTTCCGAATACATCTAATTCTTGAAATGTTTTTAAATCTGCTTGGATACCTGCACCGCCACCGCTATCAGAGCCCGCTATTGTTGTAACAATGTGCATCAAATATCACCGTCCTTCGATAAACGATGCAATTCGTTTAAGACTGCTACAGCAAAATCACCATTATATTGAGCAGCCGAATGAGCATGTTCAGCAATTTTTTTATAGCTCGTTAATGTTTCGCATAATTGAGAAAAAGGCTTATTGCCCGCCATATATGCAGCACAACAAATTGCGCTTAATAAACAGCCAGTACCTGTCACTTCTGTCATTCGAGTATGACCACCAGCAATCCATTGCGCAAGGTTCCCATCGGTTATAAAATCTTTTTCACCAGTTACAATCACGATGCAATTAAATTTTTTTGCTATTTCTTTTGCTTTATCCTCAACAGATATGGAACCAGTACCACTATCAACACCTTTTTGTTGCCATTGTACATTAGCAATCGCGGCAAGTTCGCCAACATTACAGCGGATAACAGCAAAATGAATCGAATCTAATAACTGTAGTACCGTTTGTTTGCGGTATGCTGTAGCGCCAGCAGCTACTGGGTCCAAAATTACTGGTATACCAAGGGCATTCGCTTTTTTTCCTGCAAGTAACATCGACTCTTTTGTTCGTGTAGTAAGCGTTCCGATATTGACTAATAACGCTGATGCGATGGATACCATTTCTTCGACTTCCTGCGGATCATCCGCCATTACCGGTGATGCACCAATTGCTAGTAAGCCATTTGCTTGAAAATTTGCCACTACATAATTGGTTATGCAGTGAATCAACGGTTGTTTTTTACGAATCGTTTGAAAAACCATTGTAGTCCTCCTCTTTTGGTGGACGTAAGCATGCAAAAAAAGCTCTTTTTTATTCGGGCACAAGGCACACGTAAAAAGAGCTTTTCATCAATAATAAGATGTGTATTGCTCCCTACGTCAGTATTAACTAACAGGTTCAAAGGGTCAGGTTTTACCTTCTCAACTCACAAGAGTCCCCCTGCAATCATGAAAATTTTAGTTGACCAAAATGTAACATACCTTTTCATAGTATTCAATAGCATTTTATCATTATTTGGAAAGCAGTGACTGATGCCATATACTAGACCATGATAATTGTCATGACTTTTTTAAAATAGGGTCCTTCCATTGAAAATCGTAAAAAATGAGTTTTATAATGAACCTAGTATTAAGGAGGAAGTTATGATGAAAAGACAGGATTTAATTGCACCAGAATGGTATAACATTGTGGAGGAAATTGAAAAGTATGCTCAAGATCCATCTAAAAATGCATTAATAGTTTATAATGACAACGAAGAAATTCAATATATTACATACGCAAATTTACTGGAAAAGGCGAATCAGGCTGCCCATGTATTTACTTCGCAGGGTTTAACGAAGGGCGATGTGCTATTAGTGATGGTTCCAAGATCTGTCGAAGCTTATATTGTTTACATAGCGGCACTGAAAGCGGGTTTAACTATTATCCCTAGCTCTGAAATGTTACGTACAAAGGATATTGAATATCGTATTACACATGCCAATGCCAAAGGTATTATCGCCTATGAGCCATATATTGAGCAATTTGACGACGTAACAAATTTAAAAGGAATTATGCAATTCGTTATTGGTCACGCGCATGCACCATGGCAACCATTGCTTGAAAAAATGAAGGAACATCCTACAAATTATACAAACCCTACACCGACAAAAAGTACAGATCATGCCTTTTTAGCTTATACAAGTGGGACAACAGGGAATCCTAAGGCAGCTGTTCATACACATAGCTGGGGTTATGCGCATTTACGTACGACAGCACCGAATTGGTTAGGTGTCCAAGAAAATGATATAGTTTGGGCTACTGCCGCACCCGGTTGGCAAAAATGGATTTGGAGTCCGTTTTTAGCAACGTTAGGTAGTGGAGCAACGGCATTTGTCTATAAAGGAAAATTTGATGCTTCGACTTACTTGTCATTGCTAGAAAAATTTAAAGTAAATGTGTTATGTTGTACCCCAACAGAATATCGCTTTATGGCCGCACTTAACAATCTACAGGACTATAATTTAAGTGCCATCCGTCAAGCTGTATCAGCGGGTGAGCCGTTAAATAGTGAAGTCGTTAAAGTGTTTTCAAAAACGTTTCATATTCAAGTGCGTGATGGCTATGGCCAAACAGAAAATACATTGCTTGTTGGGACACTGGTTGGCATGGATGCTCGCGTCGGCTCTATGGGTAAACCGACACCAGGCAATACAGTCGAAATTATTGATGATTTTGGAAATCCTGTTGCTGATGGCGTTGTTGGAGATATTGCCGTTCATCGTCAAACCCCAGCACTGTTTAAAAAGTATTTCAAGGACCCAGAACGCACTAGCATGCAATTCCGTGGAGATTGGTATATTACCGGTGACCGAGCATATAAAGATGCAGATGGCTATTTTTGGTTTGAGGGACGTGGTGATGATGTCATTATTTCGTCAGGCTATACAATTGGGCCATTTGAAGTGGAAGATGCCTTAATGAAGCATCCTACTGTTAAAGAAGCTGCTGTTGTGGCAAGCCCTGATGAAGTAAGAGGAAATATTGTGAAAGCCTTTATCGTCTTGCGTGAAGGAGTGGGAGGTGATGATACGCTTATTCAAAAGCTACAAAACCATGTGAAGCTGATGACAGCACCTTATAAATATCCACGGGCAATTGAATTTGTTGAAGCATTACCAAAGACTGCATCTGGAAAAATCCGTCGTGTCGAATTACGACAACAAGAAAAAGCCCATTACACACACCAATAATTATTTCCTAGGAAATAATGTCGAAAAATCAAAGTTCATGCTTTATGATGAACTTTTGATTTTTTTTGTACATCCCTATTTCGTTTATGGCAAAATAATAAATGTGGGAAAAACTTTTACATAAAAATCACTTAAAAGTGAAACGTTTTGGACATTTAGACGTATAACGTGAAGAGGAGGCGATTAGATGAATACAAAAAGGTGGATAGCCTTAGCAGTTGCAGCTGTATTATTAGTGTTTTCATTAGGACTTAACACAATTATGGCGATTTTTAAATCAGATTTCTTTAGTAATTTTGATAGCGTGATGGCTGGCAAAAATTTAGATGTATACGAAACGATTATTGAAGGTGAAGATCATACTAAACGTATCGCATATTTGAAAGTGGATGGGACGATTCAAGATGTTGGATCGAATACATTATGGCAATCCATTGCTTACGATCATCAGTTTTTCTTAAATCAATTGGATAATATTTTAGCTGATGATACAGTACAGGGGATTGTACTAAGTGTGAATACTCCAGGTGGTGGAGTAAAGGAATCGGCAGAAATTTATAAGAAATTGTTAGAAATTAAAGAAGAGCGTCAAATTCCTATCTACGTGTCGATGGATTCTATGGCAGCGTCGGGTGGTTACTACATTTCAGCACCAGCAGATAAAATATATGCACATCGTGATACAATAACAGGTTCTATTGGTGTCATTATGCAATCTATTAATTATCAAGAATTAGCCGAAAAAGTTGGCGTGAAATTTGAAACGTTTAAATCAGGGCAACATAAAGATATGCTAAGCCCTACGCGTGAAATTACTGCAGAAGAACGTGCTATGATGCAAGATATGATTAATGAATCTTATGAAGAGTTCGTTGATATTGTTGAAAAAGGACGAAATATGTCTGAAGCGGATGTAAAAAAGGTAGCTGATGGTCGAATTCTTGGCGGTACAAAGGCACTTGAAGCAGGCTTAATTGACGAAATTGGCGATGAGCAAGCGGCAATTGCAGCTTTACGACAAGATTTTGGATTAGAGGATGCAGTTCTTTTCGAATACTCGTATAATCAAGGAGGCTTACCGTCATTAATTGGCATGAAAGTAGGTTCACTATTTGGTCCTTCGGCTGAAGAAAAAATGTTGATGAAAATTATGACGGAATACAAGGCACCAAAAATGATGTATTTATATGGTGAATACTAAGGAGGGCATACCATGACAAACAATGATTTCGTTTTGCAAGGGACACCCTCGATAAGCCAAGAATTGCTAGATAAAACAGTGACGCCTACAGTGATGACAAACTATGAATTGAAGACCGCAGGATTTTGGGTACGTTTTTGGGCATTTGTCCTGGATGGATTAATTATTTCTGCAATAATAGGAATTGCTGTTAATCCAATATTTTACTTAATGGACTGGTCATTATCAGAATCAGTGTGGTATGCACCTATTTCAATTATTTCAGCTGTTCTTTATTATTGTTACTTTGTTTTGATGACGAAATTTTTCGGGCAAACTTTAGGGAAAATGGCATTGGGGTTACGTGTAGTATCGCTGAAACATGATAAACTCCAATGGTCAGATGTGCTGTTCAGAGAATGGATTGGTCGTTTAATCAGTAATATCTTTACGCCGCTGTATATTTTAGTTGCGATTTTACCTGACAATCAAGGTATACATGATTATTTTGCGGAGACTACGGTTGTTCATGAAAAAGTGTATATAGCAAAAGAAACTGTGCAAGCAACAGTACAAACGCCAGCAACTATTCAGGAAACTGCTAAAGAGCCTGAAAAGTTGGAGGAGAAGCCTGAGGAATAATCAGCAGGCAAAACATCACTTTGAGTGACTTGACAAAGAGATGTAAATTTTTGATATGTAAAAATGTTAGATGATTACAGTCATCTAACATTTTTTTGTAATTATCTTTAAAAATGTGTGTGAACAGTGTAAATAGGAGTGGTAGCTGACAAGCCATCACAATAATTGCATGAAGATAAGTTGTCCTAGTTGCAATTATTTCCCTACATTTAGTAAGATTATGTACATATGATGATTAGGAGGCGTTAACATGGCACAAATTACATTTAAAAAGGGTCCAGTAACACTAATAGGTAACGAAGTAAAGGTTGGAGACCAAGCACCGGATTTCACAGTATTAGCAAATGATTTATCACCTGTTTCTTTAAAAGATTCAGAAGGTAAAATTCGCTTGTTTAGCGTAGTCCCATCATTAGATACAGGTGTATGTGATGCACAAACGCGCCGTTTTAATGAGGAAGCTGCAAATTTAGGCGATGATGTAGTAATTTATACAGTATCAGTTGACCTGCCATTTGCACAAAAACGTTGGTGCGGAGCTGCAGGAATTGATGCTGTTCAAACAGTTTCAGATCATCGTGACCTGTCATTTGGTGAAGCATATGGCGTATATATTAAAGAATTACGCCTTCTAGCACGTGCTGTTTTTGTGGTAGATGCAACTGGCAAAGTGACTTATGTCGAGTATGTACCTGAAGCTACAGATCATCCAAACTATGAAGCAGCAATTGCAGCAGTGAAAGCACTAGCATAATTTGCTTCTTTTAGGCTAAGATAATACTAGACAAAAGGGCTGTGACAGGTTTTGTCACGGCTCTTTTCTGCGTGAAAGGAAGTTATATATGGAAAAAATTGAAAAACTATTTGGGATGCTGAATGAGCATGCAGAAAAAATAGAAAAAGAGCAAGATGCGACATTGCTTGAAGGTGTGCTTGATGGACTAGAAGCATGGCTTGATGGAGAAGTAGATTTCTCCCAACAAGGAGCAACGAAAGAAGATGTGCGTAAATCTATTCAAATTGCGATTTTAAAAGGGATGCGTAAAGGTTCCCAGCCAAATCATCAAATGACGCCAGATACGCTTGGTTTATTAGTTGGTTATTTTGTTGAACAAATTTTTGCGGATCGATTAGAGAAAGAAAAGCTGACAATCATGGACCCAGCAGTGGGAACAGGTAATTTATTGTTAACAGTTATGAATTTACTTGATGGAAAATTAGAAGCATCAGGTGTGGAGGTAGATGAATTACTGATCCAATTAGCTGCATCAACAGCAGATTTAACAGAGCAACCAGTTTCTTTATATCGCCAAGATGCGTTGCAAGACTTATTGGTGGATCCTGTAGATGCGATTGTTTGTGATTTACCAGTCGGATACTATCCGAATGAGGAAGTAGCACTAGATTATGAGCTTTGTGCTTCTGAAGGCATGAGCTATGCTCATCATTTATTTATTGAGCAGTCTATCAATTATACGAAAGACGGAGGCTATTTATTTTTCTTAGCGCCAACACATCTTTTTGAATCAGAACAGTCGAAACAACTGCATAAGTATATCCAAAAGCATGCTTGGATTCAAGCGATTATTCAATTGCCAGAAACAATGTTTGCCAATAAAGCACTTGAAAAAAGTATTGTGATTTTACAAAAGCAAGGGGAAGCTTTTAAAGCCCCGAAAGAAGTATTATTGGCAAAAGTACCAAATATGCAAAATAAACAAGCGCTTGCACTGTTTTTTGAGAAAGTGAAGATGTGGCAAGAAGGAAAATAAAATAATAAAAAAGGTATCCGAATTAGGATACCTTTTTATGTATTGCGATTAAGCTTCTGGTGTACGGATAACAAGTACGTCACAATTTGCAGAACGTACGATTGCTTCAGATACTGAACCGATTAGGAAGCGTTCTACTGCATTTAAACCAGTAGCGCCACAGATAATTAAATCTGCATCAACGATTTTAGAAAGCTCTTTTGTAATAATATTTTTAGGAGATCCATACTCGATTACAAGGTTTACGTTTGTTAAGCCTTCTTCTTCAGCTTGTTTTTTGTAACCATTTAATAATTCTTCAGAGAAAGCTTGTGCACGCTCTGCAATGGAACGGTCATATGCTTCAATAGCAGCGAATGAACGTGTATCAATAACATTTACTAGGTTTAAAACAGCACCTTCGTTACGTTTAGCAACGTCGATTGATTTACGAAAAGCGTACTCTGCCTCTTTAGAACCGTCTACTGCAACTACAATGCTTTTATAATGATTAGCCATTTGTATTACCTCCCTATTTGTATAATGATATTATATCAAATGATTTTCTAAAGGAAATACTTTCCGAAGAAAATTTGTGAAAAAGTGAAGGCATTTACTGTACAATGACTCGTATATCTTTAATAGTCTTACTATTTGATATTTTATAAATATTGTAAATTTAATTAGTATTTGCTTTAATTAAAGCATTTTTTGCACATGTTTGGTAAGATGGAAATGCAAGGGGTGCATCATTTACGATGAAACGTATTTTGATGAAAATTGCTTAGTTCATAGGTTATGAAAGGGGATTGGAAATATGAAGATTGGTATTCCAAAGGAAATTAAAAACAACGAAAATCGCGTAGCAATGACACCAGCAGGAGTTGTATCCTTAACGCATGCTGGGCACGAAGTGTATATTGAAACAGGAGCTGGTATCGGTTCAAGTTTTACAGATGCAGATTACGTAGCAGCAGGTGCACATATCGTTGCATCGGCAAAAGAAGCGTGGGCTCAAGAAATGATTTTAAAAGTAAAAGAACCCGTAGCATCGGAATACGATTACTTTTATGAGGGACAAATCTTATTTACCTACTTGCACTTAGCGCCAGAGCGTGAATTAACGCAGGCATTAATAGATAAAAAAGTTGTAGGTATTGCCTATGAAACGGTTCAACTTGCAAATGGTTCACTACCTTTATTAACACCAATGAGTGAAGTAGCTGGTAAAATGGCAACACAAATTGGTGCGCAATATTTAGAGAAAAATCACGGTGGTAAAGGGATTTTACTAGGCGGTGTATCAGGTGTACAACGCGGTAAAGTAACAGTAATTGGTGGCGGAATCGCCGGAACAAACGCTGCGAAAATTGCAGTTGGTATGGGAGCAGACGTAACAGTTATTGATTTAAGTCCAGAACGTCTACGTCAATTAGAAGATATGTTTGGTCGCGATGTTCAAACATTAATGTCTAACCCGTATAATATTGCAGAATCTGTGAAACACTCAGATTTAGTTGTCGGTGCTGTTCTAATTCCTGGTGCAAAGGCTCCAAAGTTAGTTTCGGAAGAAATGATTCAATCGATGCAACCAGGTTCTGTTGTTGTGGATATTGCGATTGACCAAGGTGGAATTTTTGCGACATCTGATCGTGTTACAACACATGATGATCCAACGTATGTTAAACATGGGGTAGTCCACTATGCTGTTGCAAATATGCCAGGGGCTGTGCCACGTACTTCAACGATTGCTTTAACAAATAATACAATTCCTTATGCGTTGCAAATTGCCAATAAAGGCTATAAGCAAGCATGTATTGACAATCCTGCATTGAAAAAAGGTGTGAATGCATTAGAGGGGCATATTACTTATAAAGCGGTAGCAGAAGCACAAGGCTTGCCATATGTGAATGTGGATGAATTAATCCAATAATAATGAATAACTAAAATTAATATATCCTGTGGTTGCTATTCGTTACGTATGAATACATCTGAACCATGAAATGCCAAAAGAAGGACAGAAATATCCATTTATGGTGGATTAGCAATTCTTCCTTTTACAATAAATAAAAATATTGAAGCTAGCATTAGTTGTTGACGTAGGCGCTGACTCCTGCTCAGAACAAACATCATGTAAGACGCGGGCATTCCGAGCAGAAAGCATCGCCATAACGGACAACAAACGATAAAGAAAAAGTGTTAGATTGACTTTAGTCAATCTAACACTTTTTCTCTTTTGTGACTGTAAAAGAATCCAGAGAAACTGTGCTATCTTCTACATCGTATTTCCAACTGTAAAATACCTTGTCTTACAGTACGATTAAGTCTTTAGGGAATTTTGTTAATACTTCCACACCATCTTTTGTAACCACGACATCATCCTCAATACGAACACCTGTCACATCAGATTTGTAAACACCAGGTTCGATTGTGAATACCATGCCTTCTTCCATCATCATGTCATTTGTTCCTGTAATAGATGGGAATTCATGAACGGAAATGCCAAGCCCATGGCCAAGTCGATGTGTGAAATATTCACCAAATCCTGCGTCTGTAATAGTATCGCGCGCAATTTTATCTAAATCCATTGCACGTACGCCAGGCTTTACAGCTGCAATGGCATTGGTATTAGCCGCTAATACAGCATTATAGATTGCCTTTTGTGGAGCAGATGGTTCACCAAAAGCTACTGTACGTGTAATATCAGAGCAATAACCATCGTAAATTACCCCTAAATCAAATAACACCATATCGCCTTTTTCGATTTTACGTGAACCAGGTTTACCATGTGGTGAAGCCGATTTTGGTCCACTTAATACCATTGTTTCAAAGGACATTTTACAGCCTTTTTCTTGAATAGCACTTTCAATAGCAGTTAAAATCTCCATTTCAGTTTTACCTTCAGCAATTTCTTTGCAACCTACTTCAATCGCATAATCGGCAAGTTGAGCCGCTTTGCGTAGTTTATTTAACTCATTTTCATCTTTAATCACACGCATTGCATTAATTTTTTCATCAAGGCGTACGAATTGAGCTTGTGGAAATGATTGTTGTAAAGCTTCTAAACGTTCTACGATAAGCTGTGCTTTTTCAATCGCAAATGTTGATGGATTTACATTGCGCTTATGAATCGCTTGTGCAAGAACATCCATAGCATTATCTGTATCTTGATGACCGATTACTTCATATGACCAGCCGGCAGCTTGTGCATCTGGAATTTCCATTTGTGGACAAATTAAAAAAGGTTCTGCTTCTTTAAAAATCATCACACCTAGTAATCGTTCGTGGGGATTACTTTTAAAACCTGATACGTAATAGACATTATCGGGAGTCGTTACGAATGCGGCATCAATTTGATTTTTTTGTAAATAGTTTTGGATTTCTTGTACTTTTGACATCATCCATTTCCTCCTCATATTGCACCTAGTTTTTTTCGATGTTAATTTAAAACATCATCTTTCAAGTGGCTTCATTTTTAGGTATAAGCAATGCAATGCTTACGTTTATTTGGAGCACCCGCAGCGCGGTTATAACAAAAAATGATTTAGCACGATGGTTCTTTTCTCGGCATATACATGTCAAAGGAAAAGCTAGCACTATAGCACTTTTCATATCCTGTACAAGCATATCAAAAAAAGGGAAAAAGCGCATGGATAGCGAATTAAAAGATGGAGCAAATATTATGGTATTGGGAGGAACGTTTTTATGCAAATTAGTTATCATGGTCATTCTGTCGTTAAAATTCAGACAAATGATAAAACAATTTTAATTGACCCCTTCATTAATGGAAATAGCCAAACCGATTTGAAGGTTACAGATGAGGCGCCGGATATTATTTTACTTACACATGGGCATAATGATCATGTAGGGGATACGGTGGAACTTGCTAAGAAAAAGGACGCGCTAGTTATTGCACCAAATGAATTAGCAAACTGGATTTCATGGCAGGGTGTGAAAGCGCATCCAATGCATATTGGTGGAGCAAAACAGTTCGATTTTGGGAAGGTGAAGTTTACACAGGCTTTCCACGGCTCCTCTTATATAACAGAAAACAATGAAATCATTTACATGGGAATGCCTGCCGGTGTGCTATTATTTATCGAGGGATTAACGATTTATCATGCGGGGGATACAGCACTATTTAGCGATATGAAATTAATTGGTGAACGTCATCCAATTGATATAGCGTTTATACCAATTGGAGATAACTTTACGATGGGCCCTGAAGATGCTGCATGTGCTGTAGAATTTTTAAAACCAAAAATTGTTGTACCGATACATTATAATACATTCCCTCCGATTGAGCAGGATCCGCAAATTTTTGCAAATTTAGTGCAAAATGCAGAGGTTCAAATTTTAAAAGCTGGTGAAAAAGTAAACTGTTCCTAATCATTTAAGGTGCTGTACTATAATAATTGACACCACGTGCGTAGTTGAAATAATAGGAAACGTTAAACATTTTACACCTTTATACTCAATATTTTCGCAAAAAATATGGTACACTAAGAACAGAATTCATTGCTTGAGAAATAGGTGATATTTTGTCAACAAAACATGAGAAGATTTTACAATACATCGAGTCACTACCCGTGGGCGATAAAATTTCAGTACGACAAATTGCAAAAGAAATGCAAGTTAGTGAGGGAACGGCTTACCGCGCTATAAAAGAAGCGGAAAATCGTCGCTTAGTAAGTTCTATTGAGCGTGTCGGAACAATTCGTATTGAAAAGAAAAAGAAAGAAAACATCGAACGGTTAACATTTGCCGAAATTGTTAATATTGTAGATGGCCAAGTATTAGGTGGTAAAACAGGTCTACATAAAACATTAACAAAATTTGTAATAGGTGCGATGCAATTAGAAGATATGATGCGTTATACAGATGCTGGTAGCTTACTTATCGTCGGAAACCGTATAAAAGCGCACGAAAATGCGCTACGTGCAGGTGCTGCTGTATTAATTACCGGTGGCTTTGACACAACAGATGATAATAAGCAACTTGCCGATGCACTGGATTTACCGATTATTTCTACTAGCTATGATACTTTTACCGTTGCCACGATGATTAACCGTGCTATTTATGACCAGTTAATTAAAAAAGATATTTTATTTATTGAGGATATCTATGTACCAATGGTTGAGACATCTGTATTACGCAATGATGAAACGATTCATCATTTCCACAAGTTGAATGAGCGTACAACACATGGTGCATTCCCAGTAGTAACTGCCAACAATAAATTGGTCGGAATGATCACTGTTAAAGACGTTATTGGTAGGGAAGAAGACGAGCTGATTGAAAAGGTTATGACGAAAAATCCAATCGCTGGTTCAATGAAAATGAGCGTCGCGTCTGCAGGGCACCGCATGATTTGGGAAGGAATCGATTTACTACCAATTGTCAATGACGATAATGTTCTACAAGGTGTAATTAGTCGTCAAGATGTGCTAAAAGCATTGCAACTTGCACAAAGACAGCCTCAGCACGGTGAAACAATTGATGATTTAGTAAAGAATGAGATGAAAGTGCTAGGCGATGAAGATTTAATCGTTGAGTTTAAAGTGACACCGCAAATGACAAACCAATATGGGGCTATTTCTTACGGAGCATTTACAACTTTACTAGCCGAAGTTGGGTCATTTGCATTAAAGCGTCGAAAACGTGGCGATGCAGTGGCAGAAAACATGACGATTTATTTCATTAAGCCTGTTCAAATGGAGAGCACACTTACTGTTAAGCCCCGCATTTTAGATATGAGTCGGAAGTTTGTTAAGATGGACTTCGAAGTATTTAATGAGCAAATGCTTGTCGGTAAGGCAATGATGATGTTCCAGCTATTGGAGCGTTAAGTACACAAAAAGGGATGGCCTAGTGCAAATACTAGGTCATCCCTTTAATCGTTATGTTCTATGATATGTGCCCTGCAATTAGAAATTAACGGTTGATACGATATTCTTCATCCACAAATTGACCATAGTGGCGAGCTTTTTTAATATTTTCTACAATAACAAAGATGCCTAATATCACAAGAATTGCTACAATGATAAATGTAAACATTCCAGGGAATAAGTAAGCTTGGTTTAAAGAAAATGCAAGAATAAAGGAACCGAAGCCTATATTCGCCTTACTTTTGTACCAATTTTTAGCAATAGGTAATGGAGAACGGAACTGTTTTGTTTTAAAATAAAAATAAAAGACAAATGATATGATAATTGCGAAGACAAAAATTAAATTGAGCATAGTAAACCTCCTAGCATAACTAGACATTATTGTAACGATTATTGAAGAAAAATGCTAACGGTTATTACTATCATTTTGGGGGAAATCATTTTGAAAAGACAAATCATCGACACAATTGCTGCATATGAGACAATCGTTATACATCGCCATGTGCGTCCGGATCCGGATGCGTACGGATCACAATTAGGGTTAAAAGAATTGATTTTAGCCAATTATCCTGATAAAAAAGTGTACGCTGTAGGCCAGCACGATACGTCTTTGTCGTTTTTAGCAGAGCCCGATCAAATTGAGGATGCTGTTTATGAAAATGCTTTAGTTATTGTGACAGATACAGCGAATACGGAGCGTATTGATGATCAACGCTATACAAAAGGTAAGATGGTTGTAAAAATTGATCATCATCCGAATGATGACCAATACGGAGATTTATTGTGGGTAGATACAACAGCAAGTTCGTGCAGTGAAATGATTTACGAGCTTTTTGAAACAGGTAAAGAAACATTGGATTGGCAACTATCGGATGCTTCTGCTAGATTATTATTTGCTGGAATTGTAGGAGATACAGGGCGTTTCCAATTCCCAAGTACGACCGTAAAAACATTTAGAGTGGCAGCAGAGCTCATTACATATCATTTTGATCGAAATCAAATTTTCGATGGGATGTATGAAATGGAACAAAAACTGTTAACTTTACAAGGTTATATTTATCAAAACTTCATAATGGATGAACATGGAGCGGCGTATGTTAAACTGACTAAGGAATTACTTGCAGAATTTAACGTTGTGCCATCAGAGGCATCTTTATTAGTCGGTTGTTTAGGCAGTGTAAAGGGAATTTGTGCTTGGGTTATTTTCATAGAAGAGGAAGACCAAATTCGAGTTCGTCTCCGTTCTAAAGGTCCGATTATTAACACATTAGCAAAAGAATTTAATGGTGGGGGACACCCTCTTGCTTCAGGGGCAACCGCCTATTCATGGCAAGAAGCAGAGCGTGTCACTGCACGTTTACAAGAAATTTGTCAATCATATCATTCATAATTGAAAGGCGGGGATTCTTTTGACACATGTATATACACAAATGCATACGAGCGCGGATTTATTGCAAAGCACGATTCGGCTTGAACAATTGATCCCTTTTTTACAAGAGCAAAATACGCAGGCCTGTGCAATTGTCAATTCGAAATTGTACGGGCTTTTGCCTTTTTGTCAAGCGATGCAGCAAGCAAATATTCATGCGGTAATAGGGCTTACAATAAAGGTCCAGTGGGATGAAAAAACAATTCCGCTTGTGCTGTATGCGCAAACACAGGAAGGTTATCAGCATCTACTAAAGATTAGTAGTGCTGTTTCTATTCGACAAGACGAGGTATTGCCTTGGAAATGGCTTGAAGGCTATGCGGCAGGATGTATAGCGCTACTGTCGACGGTTGAAATAGCCGATAGAGCAGAGTGGCAAGCAATGACAAGTGCGCTACAGCAAGTGTTTGGAAAACGTCTATATGTAGGGATCGCAAGACCAGGAGGAATAAGAGCAGACAATGAAGCGATGATTGCGCAGTGGTGTGAAGCCGAAAATATTGCCATTGTAGCCACGCAACGTTGCTATTTTTTACGACCAGAAGACCATTTTGCTTATGAAGTAGCTAGAGCAATCGATACAGGGGAAAAGCTTCAAAACACGATGCTAACAGCGCATTTAGAACACTATTTTGTACCAACTGAGGAACAGTGGAAAGGTTGGTTTGGAGATCGTTTAGAATGGCTTGAAGCAAGTGCCAGCATGCTTGCTAGCTGTGTTGCAAAAATTCCAGAAACGCATGTTCAAATGCCTACATTCCCTGTACAAGAGGGAGAAACAGCCGAAGACTTGCTTGTCAAAGAGGCATTTTTAGGCTTAGCTGCACGTTTGAAGGTGGCTGAGCTACCTGTATCATATCGAGAGCGACTCCAATATGAGCTTGGAATCATCTGTTCAATGGGCTATGCTGATTATTTTTTAATTGTTGCAGATTTTATGCATTTTGCCAAAGAACAGCGTATTTTAACTGGGCCAGGTCGTGGATCTTCCGCAAGTTCACTCGTTGCTTTTAGTCTCTCTATAACACAGGTCGACCCACTCGCCTATGGTTTATTATTTGAACGCTTTTTAAATCCTGAGCGTGTTACACTGCCAGATATCGATATTGACTTTGTGGACAGTAAACGACATCAAGTCATTCAATACGTCGTACAAAAATATGGCAAGGCTAATGTTGCACAAATTATTACTTTTGGTACTTTGTCTGCGAAAGCAGTAGCAAGAGATGTGGCGCGTGTTTTTGGGTTTGAGGCTGAAGTGATGGAAAAAATATCGAAAATGATCCCCAATAAACCAGGGATGACTTTGCACAGAGCGGTGGCAGAATCACCAAACTTTCAAACTTGGTTAGCGGAAAATGAATACCATCAACGTTGGTATGAAGTGGCATTAAAACTAGAAGGCCTGCCGAGAAATTCTTCTACCCATGCAGCGGGTGTTGTGTTAGCACCGACACCTTTAGTGAATACAATTCCAATAGAAGATGGTCATGATGGTGTGTATATTACGCAGTGGCCGATGGGGGATGTGGAGGCGCGTGGGCTTGTAAAGATGGACTTTTTAGGGTTGCGCAATTTAACAATTTTAGAGCAAGTACGTTGGTCTATTTATAAAACTGGAGGGCCATGGATAGAATTTGACCTTATTCCAATGCATGACGAGCTGACGTTCCAGTTGCTTCAAAAGGGTGATACAGTTGGTATTTTTCAGCTAGAATCGGAAGGGATGAAACAAGCATTACGTGATATTCATCCAACCCATTTTTTGGATATTGTAGCTGTCAATGCACTTTACCGTCCAGGCCCAATGGAATTTATCCCTGTGTACGCTAGACGGAAAGCAGGCAAGGAACAAGTAACGATGCCCCATCCGTTGTTGGAACCAATTTTACGCGAAACATTTGGTGTTATTGTTTATCAGGAGCAAATCATGCACATTGCTGCAACGATGGCAGGTTTTACAATGGGGCAGGCGGATTTATTGCGTCGTGCGGTGAGTAAGAAAAATCGTGATATTTTAGACGAGCAACAAGCGGCCTTTGTCAATGGGGCATTGAACCAAGGTTTTGATCGACATATTGCAGAAGATGTCTATGCGCTAATTGTCCGCTTTGCAGACTATGGCTTCCCAAAAAGTCATGCTGTTGCCTATAGTGTCATCTCGTATCAAATGGCGTATTTAAAAGCACATTATCCGCAAAGTTTTTATGCTGCTTTATTAACAAATGCAACGGGAAATACGGAAAAAATTCAGCAACTTGTAGCGGAAGCGAAAGATAAAGGAATTCCATTTTATCCACCTTCGCTGTTGCACAGTACAAAATTCTTTTTAGTTGAAAAGGATGGAATTCGCTTTAGTTTATCCGGCGTTAAAGGTGTGCCGCACACGTTTATAGAGAAGGTAATGGCAGTACGCAAAACAAATCCAGCTGCTTTTCATAATTTATTTGATTTGGCAGTCGCTTTAAGTGCACAACATTTCAAACCGAAAGTAATGGAAACTTTAGTTTATGCAGGTGTGCTCGATTATCTAGGTAAGGATCGTGCGGTGCTCGTAGCTACTTTAGAGGCGGCGCTAATGCATGCAGAACTATTGCGTCCAACAGAAGATGTAGATATAGAAACGGCAACTGCGTTTACTTTTGGGAAACCAAAGTATATGCAAGCAGAAGCGATGCCCCAGAAGGAAAAACTCCAGCATGAAAAAGAAAGTCTAGGCTTTTATATATCAGCTCATCCTGTTTCAGAAGTAAGAAATTACTGGGCAGATGTGAATATTACATGTGCAGAACTGAAGCATGCACGTGAGGGAATGTATGTAAAAATGATTGGACTGATTGAAGAAGTAAAAAAAATCCGAACGAAAAAAGGAGAGCAGATGGCTTTTGTCCAACTTCAAGATGAGTTTGGTACAGTATCTGTGACATTATTCCCGCAAGTATTTCAACTCGTACAGGAAATGTTGCTGGAAGATGGGTTACTCTATATTGAAGGCACGCTGGAAAAACGTTTTGGGAAACCACAAGTGAAAGTAAAACATGCACAATCGACTGAAAAATTATGAAATTAAACAAGAATTTAGAAACTGCATAGCATCCTATGCAGTTTTTTCTTTACTTTTCAAAAGTTATTTTGTAAGATATAGTCAATGCTAAAAAGTGGTCAGACCACTTTTAATAACGGGAGTTAATCATATGGATAAACAAACCGAACAAAAAAAAGTGTTTTTAGAAATCGTTCAGCAATTGCGTCAACTGATTCGAATGGAAAAAATTCAAGCTGGAGAAAAGCTTCCTTCTGAACGTGTATTATCAGAAAGGTTAGGTGTTGGGCGATCCTCTGTAAGGGAGGCACTGCGCAGTTTAGAGTTACTTGGACTCATCGAGACACGCCATGGTGGAGGTACATTCCTTGCCTTAACACATAAGCATCAGCTTGTAGAAGTACTGTCGATGTTTATATTAGAAGATGAAAAATCAAAAAAAGATGTCGAATTAACGCGACAAATTCATGAAAAGGAAGCAATTCGCGTAATAAGTTGTACAGAGATTCTTCGTACACTACCTGTGTGGGACAGTTTTTTTGTGAAGCTGGAGATTGAAGGAACAGTCAATTGTCGCGATGTGTTACGAGAAATAATTATTACATCAGGCAATCGGCTTTCGCTGAAAATCTGGTTTCAACTTGCAGCTTATGACGGTGACCGTTTAAATCGAAACTCAACGGAAGATGAAAAACTTATCCTTCAAACAATGTTGAAATCGATGCAGCTTGGTTATGAAAAAGAAGCTTTACGAGCTTACGAGCAGTGGATGGGTACTGGTCAAACTTTTTAGACAACAAAGGGGGAGTCAAACATGGCAATACGCGACATATTTAGCGCAAATCGAAAAAAGAAACAGGATGGTCAAGAAAAGGCATTTCCAGAAGGACTCATGACAAAATGTCCAGAATGCCGCCATATCCAGTTAACAAAAGAATTAGAGAAGCATCACAAAGTATGCACGAAATGTGGTCACCATTTTAAAATGACGGCACAGGAGCGTGTAGCAGACTTTTTAGATGAAGGTTCGTTCGTTTCGATGGACGATCATTTACAAACAAGCAATCCACTAAATTTCCCTGCCTATGTAGAGAAAATTAATGCGGATCAACAAAAAACAGGCCTAAATGAAGCGGTATTGACAGGGTTAGGCACACTGGATGGGGAAGAGATCGTCGTTGCCATTATGGATTCGCATTTCCGTATGGGGTCAATGGGTTCTGTTGTTGGAGAAAAGATAACACGCGCTGTTGAAAAAGCAACAGCATTACGTGTACCATTTATTATTTTTACTGCAAGTGGTGGCGCACGAATGCAAGAAGGTGTTTTATCGTTAATGCAAATGGCAAAAACGAGTGTGGCGTTAAAACGTCATAGCGATCAAGGGCTATTATTTATTTCGATTTTAACGCACCCAACGACAGGCGGTGTTTCTGCAAGTTTTGCCTCAGTGGGGGATATTAATATTGCAGAACCTCAAGCACTAATCGGCTTTGCTGGTAGACGTGTAATTGAAGAAACAGTAAGAGAAAAACTACCAAATGATTTCCAAACAGCAGAATTTTTATTAGAACATGGTCAACTAGATGCCATCTTCCATCGCAAAGATTTACGTAAACAAGTGGCTGTGCTTGTAAAAATGCATACGAAGGGTGGCGTACAACATGTCTAAAAATTTAGCCTTTGAAGAACCAGTAGTACAATTACGTGAAAAAATTGATGAATTAAAAACGATTGCAGCCGATGCGGATGTAGATATGACTGGTGAGATTGAAAAGCTGGAAACACGTTTAACGCAATTGGAGCAATCAATCTATGCCAATATGAAGCCGTGGGATCGAGTGCAAGTGGCACGTCATCCAGAACGACCAACAACGTTACAATATATTGAAGCGATGTGCGAAAACTTTATTGAACTACATGGTGATCGTACGTTTGGTGATGATGCCGCGATACTTGGTGGGATTGCTCTTTTTGAAGGACAACCTGTCACTATCATCGGTCATCAACGTGGCAAGTCCACAAAAGAAAATATTCGCCGTAATTTCGGTATGCCACATCCAGAAGGTTATCGTAAGGCGTTACGCTTAATGAAACAAGCTGAAAAGTTTAATCGTCCAATCATTTGTTTTATTGATACAAAAGGTGCTTACCCAGGGAAAGCAGCAGAAGAACGTGGTCAAAGTGAAGCGATTGCTCGTAATCTAGTAGAAATGGCAGGGTTATCAGTACCAGTCATTAGCATTGTTATAGGAGAAGGCGGTAGTGGCGGTGCTTTAGCATTAGGTGTAGCAAACCGTGTATTCATGTTAGAGAACTCTACTTATTCGGTTATTTCTCCAGAAGGGGCGGCTTCAATTCTATGGCGTGATGGTAGTCTTGCAAAGCAGGCGGCTGAGGCAATGCGCATTACCGCACCTGATTTAAAAGAGCTTGGTGTTATTGATGGGATTATTCCTGAAATCACTGGCGGTGCTCATCGCAATGTAGCAAAGCAAGCTATGTATATAAAGGAATGTATTAGTGACACACTAAAAGCATTAAATTCTTTAAATGGTGAGCAACTAATTGAAGACCGCTATGAAAAATTTAAAAAAATTGGACAATATACAGAAGTGTAGACTAAACACATAACAAAGCGCTGACTAGCTAATCGTTAATTTATAACGAAGTTTTTAAAAATGTTAAATTTTAGATGCTTTGTGATGGGAAGAATGTGTGAAAGCGCATTCTTTTCATTTTTTATGTAAAAGTTATGTTTTTCTAACGTCAGAACCCTTACATAGTTTGTTTTTTCGTGTTAATGTGAATAATATTAGATAACACTGCAGGAGGTTGTTCGACAATGAAAAAAATTGCCGTATTAACAAGTGGTGGAGATGCACCTGGCATGAACGCAGCCATTCGAGCAGTCGTTCGTAAGGCAGCTTATCATGGACTAGATGTTGTTGGCATTAAGCATGGCTATGAAGGTTTAATTAAAGGATCTTTTGAGCTACTTGATTTAGGCTCTGTAGGTGGCATCATTCAAAGAGGGGGTACGAATTTATTTTCAGCTCGTTGCCCTGAATTTAAAGAAGATGCTGTCCAACAACAAGGTATTGCTAAAATGCGAGAAGCAGGTATCGAAGGTTTAGTTGTTATCGGGGGTGATGGTTCCTATCGAGGTGCAATGGACCTTGTGAAAAAAGGTTTCCCAGTTGTTGGTGTGCCTGGAACGATTGATAACGATGTTCCTGGAACAGAATATACAATTGGCTTTGATACCGCGCTTAATACAGTCGTTGAATCAATCGATAAAATTCGTGATACGGCGACTTCCCATGAAAACTCTTTTATTGTTGAAGTTATGGGGCGTGATGCTGGTGATATCGCATTATGGGCAGGGCTTGCAGCAGGTGCTGAAACCGTCTTAATTCCCGAGGAAGATTATGATTTAGACGACATCATATCGCGTCTAGAGCGTGGTGAAGCACGAGGGAAAAAGCATAGTATCATTATTGTAGCAGAGGGTGTAATGTCAGGAAGCGATTTGGCAAAACTACTAAAAGAAAAGACGGGGAAAGAGACGCGTGTTTCAGTTCTTGGTCATATTCAACGCGGTGGTTCTCCAACGGCACGTGATCGTGTCCTCGCAAGTCAATTTGGTGCACATGCAGTAGAATTATTAATGGAAGGTAAATCTGGTCGAGCTGTAGGCATACGCAACCATACAGTAATTGACTATGATATGCCAGAAGCTTTTGAAAAGCATCATGAGTCAGATGTAAGCTTGTATACTTTAATGAAAGAACTATCAATATAATTTGGCGTAAAACGGAGTGGGCAGAAAATGAGAAAAACAAAAATCGTATGTACAATTGGTCCAGCAAGTGAGTCACCGGAAATTTTAGAAAAACTAATTGAGGCAGGTATGAATGTAGCCCGCTTAAATTTTTCACATGGTTCACATGAAGAACATGAAGTGCGCATTAATTTAATTCGTGAAGTTGCAGATAAGTTAGGAAAACCAGTAGGGATTTTGCTCGACACAAAAGGACCTGAAATTCGCACACATAATATGCAAAATGGAGAACTGCATTTAACAGCAGGACAAGTAATCGATATTTCGATGACGGAAGTAGAAGGAACAGAGGCAAGCTTCTCTGTTACGTATGACCGACTAATCGAAGACGTAGAACAAAACTCCATTATTTTATTGGATGATGGGTTAATTCAATTACGTGTGCTAGCAACAGACACCGAAAAAGGGCTTATCCATACAATCGTAGAAAATGCTGGGGTCTTAAAAAATAAAAAAGGTGTTAACGTCCCTGGCGTTTCAGTGCAATTACCAGGTATTACTGAAAAAGATGCACAAGATATATTATTTGGTATTAAGCAAGGTGTCGATTTTATTGCCGCTTCATTCGTTCGTCGAGCGAAAGATGTATTAGAAATTCGTGAATTACTTGAGCAAAATGGTGGTAGTCATATTCAAATTATCCCGAAAATCGAGAACCAAGAAGGTGTCGATAATATTGACGAAATCATTTTAGTATCAGATGGATTAATGGTAGCACGTGGTGACCTTGGTGTAGAAATTCCAGCCGAAGAGGTACCTTTAGTTCAAAAGAAATTAATTCTAAAATGTAACCAAGTTGGTAAACCGGTTATTACAGCTACTCAAATGTTAGACTCAATGCAACGTAATCCTCGTCCAACACGTGCTGAAGCAAGTGACGTTGCGAACGCCATTATTGATGGAACGGATGCGATTATGCTATCTGGTGAAACAGCAGCAGGAATTTACCCAGTGGAATCTGTACAAACGATGAATAAAATTGCACAGCGCACTGAAAACTCATTGGATTATAAAGCAATCGTTTCGACACGTAGTCGTGAAAAAGAAGCGAATATGACAGAGGCTATTTCTCAGGCAGTAGCTTATACTTCGATAAACTTAGGCGTAAAAGCGGTATTGGCACCAACGGAAAGCGGAAATACAGCGAGAATGATTGCAAAATATCGTCCTGGTGTACCAATTGTTGCTGTTACGGGCTCTGCAAATACAGCCAATACACTAACGCTTGTATGGGGTGTCTATCCGGTAGTATGTCAACGTGTTACAACGACAGACGAAATTTTAGAGCTGGCAGTAGACGAAAGTTTAAAACATGGCTATGTTACGCATGGTGATGCAGTTGTTATTACGGCTGGAGTTCCTGTTGGTGAAGCAGGTACTACAAACTTAATGAAAGTTCACATTATTGGTGATTTACTGGCGCGTGGTCAAGGAATCGGCAAAGCATCAGTAATCGGTAAGACAGTTGTAGCAAAAAATGCAGCAGAAGCATTAGCATATGACACAGATGGCTGCATTTTAGTAACATTAGGTTCGGATCGCGATATGATGCCAGCGATTGAAAATTGCATCGGCCTTATTACAGAGGAAGGCGGACTGACTAGTCATGCTGCTGTTGTAGGACTAAGCCTTGGTATCCCTGTAATCGTCGGCGTAAAAGAAGCAACAACATTAATTCGCCACGGTCAGGAAATAACAATGGATGCTGAAACAGGTGTTATTTATAAAGGACATGCAAGTGTACTTTAATAAATAATAACAAGGCTCTAGTAGGGGGAACCGTACTAGAGCCTTTTACATAACAAGTGAAAAATAGTATTTACATGTATTTGTTTTTTAGATGAAACTTATTGGGCTATAATAACGTATAGAAGGTATAGCTTTTTCAATAGAAAGGAGAAAAATATGAAAAAATTTTTTCTTAGTTTTGTTGTATATGCATTAGCCGAACTGGCGTTATTAATAGTTATTGGTCAAAATATTGGCGTTTTCAATACATTATTACTTGTTGTCGCAACGACAATTATTGGTATTTATATAGCGAAAAATAAAGGTATTAATTCCGTGAAAAACGTAAAACATATGGTAGCACGAGGAGAAGCTCCGGGACCTGCATTAGTCGATGCCATGTTGAATTTTAGTGGCGGTGTACTTTTAGCACTACCAGGTTTTATAACAGATGTTATCGGGTTGTTATTGCTGTTACCAATAACACGAAAATTATTCCAACCGCTCGTATTTTACTGGATGCGTAAAAAAATGAAAAAAGGACAATTTATCATTGTTCAAAAATAGATTTTTCTTTCAGTTTAACAGCTAAAAATAAAAATAATGGGCTTAGTAAAATACCATAAAAGCCGAATAATAAAATGGAGGCAGCACTGATGAAAAATGTGTGAAATGTTCGTAATTGCAGTGTATTCGACCAAAGCATAGATTCAGCTAGCTGCCTTGTAAGTTGGACAAACAAATACAATAGTAAAATGGCAACACATAAAAAGGTATTACCATTAAAATAAAAGTAAATGCTCATTGGGACAAGAAAAACACCAATGCCGAAAAAAGGTAGTACATCTGCAAAAGCAACAATAAATGCTTTCGTAATAGCTTGGTCAAATTGGAACATCATAAAGCCTGCACAAAGAATGAGCAGTGTAATCGTAAATAACTGAAATTCCACGAATACAAAGTAATGAAACAGTTGCATAACTTTGGAAAAATGAGATTGCCATTCATGTCTATATTTTTTCGGGACATATTGGAAAAACCAATAACGAGATTTCCTTGTTTCTAATAATGCAAAATAATATGCAACAAGAAAGATAAAAACTTCAATGACGTGCTTCATAAATATTTGAAATAAATTTGCTGTATAAACGACGATTGAATCAAAAATAGACAGCGATTTCTCCTGTAAAAACTGCATGAAAATGGATTCATATTCAGTGAATAATGGGAAGTTTTGGAGTGTGTCTCGTATTTCTGGAAAGATGAGTATAATGCTGTTTATTGATATAATAATGAGGAGAACAATGCAAGAAAGTATCAATATTTCAACGATAATTGCAGCAATCCAATAAGCGATTTTACAGTACTTATGAAGAAAATTTATTATAGGATATGTGGTAAATGATAAAAATATAGCAAGAGACACAGGTAATACGAACCAAAGAATTACTAAATAGAAAATAAACCAGAAAATATTAATAGTTCTTTCGTATGAAAAATATTTAATATTCCTCATTTTTACAAAATCACCCCGATTCAAATGAAAAAATATTGTCAAAATATACAAAACACCCTCTTTAGTACGCATATATAGTCGCTCGTCCGACTTTTTCTTTATTTAAAGGATTTTCATTCACAAAGCTGTCAAAAATGATTATAATAGCAATGTAAGCGATTTACTTAATGGTTCATGTGAGCAAAAAACGTAAATGCTATGTTTGAAAAAGCGTTTACAATAAAAATTATTAGTATGAGGGAGCGATAATTTATGTCAGCAACAAAAGGTTTAGAAGGTATCGTAGCAGCGGAATCTAAAATCAGTTCAATTATCGATGACACACTTACATATGTTGGTTACAACATTGATGATTTAGCAGACAACGCATCATTTGAAGAGGTTATTTACCTACTATGGCACACTCGTTTACCTAAAGCGGACGAGCTTGCTGAGTTAAAACAACAATTAGCAGACAACATGTCTATTCCACAAGCAATTGTAGACCAATTCAAAACGTACCCACTTTCAACTGTACATCCAATGGCTGCACTTCGTACGGCAGTATCTTTACTTGGTGTATTCGATGAAGAAGCGGATGTGATGGATCCAGAAGCTAACTACCGTAAAGCTATCCGTCTACAAGCTAAAATTGCAACAGTTGTGACTGCATTTGCACGTGTACGTAAAGGCTTAGAGCCAATCCAACCTAAAGCAGAGCTTAGCTATGCAGCAAACTTCCTATATATGTTAAAAGGCGAAGAGCCAGCAGCAATCGAAGTAGAAGCGTTCGATAAAGCATTAGTATTACATGCTGACCACGAATTAAATGCCTCTACATTTACAGCACGTGTATGTGTAGCTACATTATCAGATGTTTATTCTGGCGTAACTGCAGCTATCGGTGCATTAAAAGGACCACTTCATGGCGGTGCAAATGAGCAAGTTATGAAGATGTTAACTGAAATTGGTTCACTTGAAAACGTTGAATCTTACATTCAAAATAAATTAGACAACAAAGAAAAAATCATGGGCTTCGGTCACCGCGTATACCGCAAAGGCGACCCACGTGCACCACACTTACGTGTAATGTCACAAAAGTTAACTGAACTAACTGGTAAACCAGAACTTTATCAAATGTCAGTTAAAATCCATGACATGATCGTAGAACAAAAGAAATTACCTGCTAACGTAGACTTCTTCTCTGCATCAGTGTACGATTCTTTAGGTATCGATCATGACTTATTCACACCAATTTTTGCAGTTTCACGTACTTCTGGTTGGGTAGCACATATTCTTGAACAATATGCTAACAACCGCCTAATCCGTCCACGTGCAGAGTATGTTGGACCAGGCATGCAAAAATATGTTCCAATCAGCGAGCGCTAATTTGGAATTTATGCTAGAATATTTGGGACTGTGTTACCTATAACACAGTCCTATGATTATGAATTTAGGAGGCAACATCAATGTCAAACAAAATTGTAGTTGAAAACGGCGTACTTAATGTACCAAACAACCCAGTAATCCCATTCATCGAAGGTGATGGAATCGGTCCAGATATTTGGGCAGCAGCATCTCGCGTAATTGACGCAGCTGTAGAAAAAGCTTATAACGGCGAAAAGAAAATCGAATGGTTAGAAGTTTTAGCTGGTGAAAAAGCATTCAACCAAACAGGTGAATGGTTACCACAAGATACTTTAGACAAAATTAACGAATACCTAATTGCAATCAAAGGTCCTCTTACTACACCAATCGGTGGTGGTATCCGCTCTCTAAACGTAGCATTACGTCAACAACTTGATTTATATGTTTGCTTACGTCCAGTACGTCACTTTGACGGAGTACCTTCTCCAGTTAAACGTCCAGAAGACGTTGATATGGTTATCTTCCGCGAAAACACAGAAGACATCTACGCAGGTATCGAATTCGAATCAGGCTCTGAACAAGCTCAAAAAATCATCAACTTCCTACAAACTGAATTTGGTGTTAACCAAATCCGTTTCCCAGAAACTTCAGGTATCGGTGTAAAACCTGTATCTAAAGAAGGTACTGAGCGTTTAGTACGTTCTGCTATCGAATATGCAATTAAACATAACCGTCCTTCTGTGACTTTAGTTCACAAAGGAAACATCATGAAATTCACTGAAGGTGGATTCAAAAAATGGGGTTATGAATTAGCTGAAACTGAATTTGCTGATCAAACATTCACTTGGAACCAATATGATGCAATCAAAGCTGACCAAGGTGAAGAAGCAGCAAACAAAGCACAAGCTGAAGCTTTAGCAGCTGGTAAAATCTTAGTAAAAGATTCAATCGCTGATATCTTCTTACAACAAATTTTAACTCGTCCAACTGAGTTTGATGTAGTAGCTACAATGAACTTAAATGGTGACTATATTTCTGATGCATTAGCTGCTCAAGTTGGTGGTATCGGTATCGCTCCAGGCGCGAACATTAACTACGTAACTGGTCACGCGATCTTTGAAGCTACTCACGGTACAGCTCCAAAATATGCTGGCTTAGATAAAGTTAACCCATCTTCAGTATTACTTTCAGGTGTATTAATGCTTGAACACTTAGGATGGCAAGAAGCGGCTGATCTAATCACTAAATCTGTAGAGAATACAATCTCTTCAAAAGTTGTAACTTATGACTTCGCTCGTTTAATGGACGGCGCTACAGAAGTGAAATGTTCAGAATTCGCTAACGAACTAATTAAAAACCTATAATTTTTACGAAATAGCGTAAAAATGATCACTGTAACAATCCGGAATGTGTCAACAGACGTTTGTTTCATGTAAAATTGGTTTGCTACAGTAATATTAGTACCTGGTTTAATCGAGGGAGAGAGAATTTATTCTCCTCCCTTTTTTAGCATATATCCTAAAATAAAAGGAGCGTATTCAAATGACTTTGAAACGTAAAAAAATCTCAGTAATCGGTGGCGGATTCACCGGCGCAACTGCAGCTTTTTTAGCAGCACAAAAAGAACTTGGCGATGTTGTATTAGTCGATATCCCACAAGCTGAAAATCCAACAAAGGGTAAAGCTTTAGATATGTGGGAAGCTGCGCCAATACAAGGTTTTGATTCTTTTGTAAAAGGTACTTCTAACTATGCAGATACTGCTGATTCTGATGTAGTCATCATTACTGCAGGTGTCGCACGTAAACCTGGCATGAGCCGTGACGACTTAGTTCAAATTAACCAAGGCGTTATGAAAACTGTTTCAAAAGAAATCGCTGCTCATTCACCAAACGCAACCATTCTCGTATTGACAAATCCTGTTGATGCGATGACTTACACAGTATTTAAAGAAACGGGCTTTCCAAAAAACCGTGTAATCGGACAATCAGGTGTACTTGATACCGCTCGATTCTGTGCTTTTGTAGCTGAAGAGCTAAACATCTCTGTAAAAGACATTACTGGTTTTGTATTAGGTGGTCATGGTGATACAATGGTACCACTTACTCGTTATTCTTTTGCTGGTGGTATTCCTTTAGAAACTTTAATCGCTCCAGAACGTTTAGCAGCAATTGTAGATCGCACGCGCAATGGTGGTGCAGAAATCGTCAACTTACTTGGTAACGGTTCCGCATACTATGCTCCAGCAGCTGCACTTGTTGAAATGGCTGAAGCAATCATTAAAGATCAAAAGCGTATACTTCCATCTATCGCCTACCTAGAAGGTGAATATGGTTACAATGATATTTATTTAGGAGTACCAACATTACTTGGTGCAAACGGTATTGAAAAAATCTTTGAACTGGCATTAACGGATGAAGAAAAAGCTGCATTAGATAATTCTGCTGACGCTGTCAAAGCAGTTATGAAAGTTTTAGCTTAATCAAAGTTTATGAAATCGAGTAAGATTCATTCTTACTCGATTTTTTTTATGCAGAAAAATATTAAAAAAAGCCACTTTTGTACTTTATACTATGCCTAGTTATAAAATGGTTATTCTGCTTTTCGTTGTACTTTTAGAATAAAATTGATACTATGAAGGTAGTATGATAGAAAAGGGGTTGGCGTATCTTTGCTTCAAAAGAACAGTAAGCTTGGTCTCACTATTGATGAAATTACAGTTGGCGAGAAAATTCATATTACTGAAAAAATAGAAGATAAGGATTTATTGCTTTATTTAGGACTTACAAATGATAGTAATCCATTATATATTCAACATGAATATGCAGCGATGACGCCTTTTAAAAAGCCAATTGTACCAACTATTATGTTAAATGGCATAATTACGTCAGCTGTCTCAAAGTATATACCTGGACCAGGAGCGCGTATTATCGAACAACATTTAACGTATTTAGGACCACTCTATCATTATGAATTATTTGATACGTTTTTAGAGGTAACAGCAGTCAATAAAGTACAGAATACTATTACTGTATCTGTGCTCTCCTATAATGAACAAAAGCAGCTTGTAATTGAAGGTACATTGCTGGTGACACCACCACTGGCATTATAGCGAGCGTCTTAAGATTTGAAATGGGGGTTTCAAATCACTAACGGAGGCAATATACATGACAAAGACAATTTTAGTTGTAGAAGATGAGTTTTCTATTGCGACCTTATTAAAATATAATTTAGAACAGGCTGGCTATTTAGTTGAGACGGCAGCCGATGGTTTAGAAGGGCTAAATAGAGCCATGGAAATTCAGCCCGATTTAATCCTTTTGGACTTAATGCTTCCAAAGTTAGATGGTATGGAAGTTTGTAAGCAAATTCGTCAACAACGAATGAATACACCGATTATTATGTTAACAGCAAAAGATGATGAATTCGATAAAGTACTTGGTTTGGAATTAGGGGCTGACGATTATATGACAAAGCCTTTTAGTCCACGTGAAGTATTAGCACGTGTTAAAGCGGTTTTAAGACGCTTTACACAAAATGTTGTGATTGAGGATAAGGATGCATCTCAAGAAAAAATGTACGAATTTGGACAATTACGCGTATTTCCTGAGCGTTTTGAAGTATTTTTACAAGAGGAAGCACTGGAATTTACACCGAAAGAATTTGAGTTGCTTATTTATTTACTCGAAAACAAAAACCGTGTCTTAACGCGTGATCAGCTTTTAAGTGCTGTCTGGAAGTATGATTTTGCAGGCGATACTCGTATTGTAGATGTGCACATTAGTCACCTCCGCGATAAAATTGAAGAAAATAGTCGTAAACCGATGTTTATTAAAACAATTCGTGGTCTTGGCTATAAATTTGAGGAGCCGAAAACTTCATGAAATCAATGAGTAACCGCTTATTCTTGACATTCATGCTCTCACTCGGAACGATTCTAGCTGTCCTAATGATTGTTATAGGTCAGCTTTTTCCTGTTTATGTAGAACAATACAAAGAGCAGGTGAGCTCATCAAGTCAAGAAGCAATCGAAAAAGTACTAGAGGAACGTCAAATTACTTTATCTGAGGAAGATAAAAAAGCATTAGTTGCATCTCAAACAATCGAAATAAAGGACTCGCTCTTGTCATACGTGCGTGCCCGCCTGTATGGTGTTTTAGCAATATTATTTACGATTACGCTGCTATTAATAGCCGTTGTAAGTCGTTACATGATTGTGAATTTCACCGCACCGATTGATAATGTAACCGAAACGGCACTTGAATTAGCAAAAGGAAATTACCGTGCTCGTGCACACGAGAATGAGCAGGAACGCATGATGCCTCTTAGTCATTCCATCAATATTTTAGCGCGTAATTTACAGGATATTACGACGATTCGTGAAGTAGAAGAAGAAAGGCTAAAAACGTTAATTGAAAACATGGGCAGCTCACTTATGATGATTGGACGTGAGGGGAATATTTCAATCGTCAATCGCGTGTTTTTAGAGCGCTTTGGTATGCAACTTGAGGATGTACAAGGAAAAGTTTTTCGTACGATTGGCTTACCGAAAACGCTTGAGCAATTTATAGACCATGTATTTTTAACAGAAATGCCCTATCGCCAACAAATAAAAATGGAAGTACAGCAGGAGTTATATAATAAAGAAGTGTACGGTGCTCCTGTTATTGGCGACCACGGACGTTGGCTAGGCGTTGTCATTGTTATGCATGATATAACAGAGCTTGTACGCTTAGAGCAAATACGGAAAGACTTTGTAGCCAATGTATCACACGAACTGCGTACGCCGATTACATCCATTAAAGGCTTTTCTGAAACACTGCTTGATGGTGCATACAAGGATGAAAAGATGCTGCTGTCTTTTTTAGAAATTATGCATAAAGAGAGCAATCGTCTTCAAATGCTCATCCAAGATTTATTAGAGTTATCTAAAATCGAGCAACATGGTTTCACGGTAAATATTATGCCTATGGGCTTGCAGGATGTACTGATACGTGGAGCAGAATTAACAGGGCCACGACTCGATGAAAAAAATATGAGCTTTCATGTGGATATTGCTCGTGATGTGGAAGTAATGGGGGATGCAAATCGCGTTATTCAAATTGTAACGAATTTAATCACAAACGCCATCACCTATTCACCTGAAGATACAACCGTCACGATTCGCTTGAAGGAAAATGATATGTATGGAATTATTGAAATTGAAGATGAAGGTATAGGGATTGAAAAGCATGAAATTGCACGTGTCTTTGAACGTTTTTATCGTGTCGATCGTGCACGTAGTAGAAATTCGGGTGGAACCGGTTTAGGGCTAGCCATTGTTAAGCATTTAGTGGAGGCACATCATGGGCGAATTCAGGTAGAAAGTAAAGTAGGGGTTGGCACAAAAATGATTGTAATGATTCCTAAAAAATTAACAAATTCTTTACAATAATTATATGTAGGATTCAAAATAGAGGGCTATACTGTTTTATAGAAACCCCCTATTTTGTGAAGACGAAAATAATGAAGAAAAAATCTTGATAACTTGTATGAAGATTTTTATGGTTGCTACTTTAGCTTTCGCCACAGAAGAATCTATTTCCAAATTTATTTTGGGGATAGATTTTTTCTGTTTTACACGTAGTAGATTTAGGTGTAAAGTATAGTAGCATAAAAAATTGAGAGAAGGTTGACCATGAAAATCGTCAAAAGTTTCGTGCAAATTGGCTATCTTTATATAATATTATTTATTGGGAATAGCATTGCTCGTTTACTTCACTTGCCGATTCCCGGTAGTATAATTGGACTTATTTTATTATTTTTAATGTTACAGTTTCATCTTATTAAATTAGAATGGATTGAGTTAGGCGCAGGGTTATTACTTAGTGAATTGTTATTATTTTTCATACCTTCCGCGATAGGTATCATTGATTATGATGCATTATTCGGTATACAAGGCGTGAAAGTAATACTTGTTATTTCAGTAAGTGCATTTGTAGTAATGTTAGTGACAGGTTATACTGCGCAGTGGTTAGAGAGAAAGAAGGGTGATGCTGCATGAACATAGTGATTGCTGTCATCAGTTTATTAGGGACCATTGCGATTTTTTATGCTTGCAAAGCGCTCTATCAAAAGTTTCGTAAAGAATGGCTTACGCCAATTTTGATTAGCCCGTTAGTTATTATTTTATTGTTGCTAGTAACTGGTACATCCTATGAATCTTATAATGCAGGGGCTGATATTTTATCGAATTTATTAGGGCCTGCAACCGTTGCATTTGCTGTACCGATTTATAAAAATTTTGATCTATTAAAAAAACATGCATTTGAAATTGTCCTTAGCATTGCAATCGGATCAGCCGTTGCAATCGCTTCTTCCTTTATTATAGCGTTAGTAGTTGGGCTAAATGATGAGCTAGTTCATAGCTTAGTGCCACGGTCTGTCACAACGCCTATTGCGATGGATATTTCCAATATGATAGGTGGTTCACCTACGCTTACTGCGGTTTTTGTTATGACAACGGGTATTTTAGCTAGCCTACTTGCACCAATCGTGATGCGGATATGTCGTTTCCAAAAGCCATCTGCAAGAGGGTTAATGCTTGGCATGGGTGCGCATGGAACGGGTACGTCAAAAGCATTTGAATTAGGGGAACTAGAAGGTACTTTTGCTAGTTTAGCGATGATTGTAGCTGCCCTAATAAGCATCGTGTTGTCAGCTACATTTTTCCCAGTGTTAGAACATTTCGTTATGAATATCCTGTTACCTTCACGGTGACGGGATATTTTTTTGTAATTGTATGTGTGCCAGTCACTCAAACAATTTATCTAATTTTACTTTATGAAATTATTTTGAATCTTTTTATGAAATATCCCGTATACAATAGTACTAAGCATAAGGGAGGAACAGACATGAGTGTGAAAAGGACACTAATGATGGTAGGGCTTGGGATTTTCGGCATTGTAGCACTAATCGCTGTATTTACTTCATGGTACACAGTCGATGAATCGGAGCAAGCAGTTGTCATCACGTTTGGCCGTGCTGATGAAACGGTAACAAATCCAGGTTTACATTTTAAATTGCCTTGGCCTGTACAATCCGTTGAGATTTTGTCAAGAGAAACATTTAGTTTACAGTTTGGCTATAAGCAAAATAAAGAAGGTGAATTGGAAGCTTATGATGCTGAAACGAAAATGATTACAGGTGATGAATATATTGTTTTAACAGATCTTGTAGTGCAATGGAAAATTACAGATCCTAGCAAATACTTATTTAATGCACAAAATCCAGAAGAAATATTACATAGCGCTACATCAAGCGCCATTCGCTCAATCATTGGTAGTTCAACAATTGATGCTGCGTTAACAGATGGAAAAGCAGATATTGAAGCCGAAACAAGAGAATTGCTTGTTTCACTTATAGATAAATATGATATTGGGATTGGCGTATTAGGTGTCAAATTACAAGATGTAGAATTACCGAATGCGGAAGTACGTGCGGCATTTACTGCAGTAACAGATGCACGCGAGATGAAAAATACAAAAACGAATGAAGCGCAAAAATATAAAAACCAACGAATTAGTGAAGCTGAAGGGGAAAAGGACGCCATCATTTCAAAAGCAAATGGTGCGAAAACAGCTCGTATTGAGCAAGCTCATGGGGATGTCGCAGTCTTTAATAAAATGTATGAACAATACAAAGGTAACCAACAAATTACGCGAGAACGTTTAATTTTAGAAACGCTCGAAAATGTTCTTCCGAAGGCACAAATTTATATTATGAATGATGATGGTAGTACGATGAAGTATTTGCCATTACAAGCATTACAACCAACAGTACAACAGGAGCCAAAAGAACAGCAGGCACCAACAGATAAAAAAGAAGGGAGCGGTAATTAATGGACCAGAAAAATAAAGATCTTGAAAAATTTCTAAATTTTTTATCAGGGAAATCAAAAAATACTGCTCCAAGTGATGGAGACAATGTTATCAAGATGTCAAAAAAGGGCCCGTTGAATCCTAAAAAATACATTTCTCTTGTTGTCACATTAACTGTTGTTTTTGCTATTGCCATTATTCTTTTTGCTAATGTATATATCGTAAAAGAATCTGAATATGCTGTTGTTAGACAATTTGGGGAAGTAGTAAAATTTGAACGTGATCCAGGGCTTAAAATGAAAGTACCATTTATTCAAAGTGTAACAACGCTACCCAAAAATCAAATGACCTATAATATTTCAGAGGAAGAGATTAATACAAAGGACAAAAAACGTATCATTATTGATAATTATGCAGTATGGCGCATTACAGACCCGAAAGCACTAATCTCCAATGCGGGTACGCTGACGAAGGCAGAATCTAGAATGGAGGAGTTTATTTATTCTGTCATTCGAACAGAGCTTGGTCAACTTAAATACGATGAAATCATTAATGATGAAAATTCCTCTCGAGGTAGTTTAAATGATCGTGTAACAGCACGTGTGAATGAATTATTGCTAAACGATAAATACGGAATTGAAGTAGTAGATGTACGTATCCGTCGAACGGATTTGCCAGCAGAAAATGAGCAGTCTGTATTTACGCGTATGGTTTCAGAACGACAATCAACTGCACAACTATATTTATCAGAAGGTGATGCGGATAAACGCCGTATCGAAGCACAAACAGATAGAGAAGTGCAAGAAATGCTAGCAACAGCCAATAAAGAAGCAGCATTGATACAAGCGGAAGGAGAAGCGGAGGCAGCGAAAATTTACAATAGCTCCTTCTCTAAAGACCCGGAATTTTATTCGCTCTACCGTACGTTAGAATCATATAAGAAAACAGTTGGTGAGGATACGGTGATTATCTTGCCGTCTACTTCACCGTATGCAAAAGTGTTATCAGGCTATATAAAGTAATACTGGAATCCTTGCAGGGGTTAATAAAGAATATACTAAATATAATAGATAGTACTAGTTGTTAGGAGCTAAGTGGTGACTTCTGCTCAGAACGCACACAGTGTAAGACGCGGGCATTCCGCGTGTTAGCGAGGGTTGCGGCTTACTGTGCTGAGCGGAAAGTACCGCTGAAGTGGACAATAACGGCGCAGCAAAAAAGTGTTAGATTGACGACAATCATTCTAACACTTTTTCTCTTTTGACCTTGTAGTAATGCTAGTATCCAAACTATGAAAATAATTCTAACAAATAATTGGTTGTGTTATAGACTGCTATTTTCTGATAAAATGATGTTGTTTAGAAATGATAGATGGGGGTAATAGCTGTGAAACTAACCATTAGCACGTGGCTCCAAAACTTAGGGATTGCTTGTAGCATCGCATCGTTTTTTACACTTTTCTTTCGTATATCTGATTTTGCTTGGATGACGAACAGTGTTTATCATATACCGGTATTTTTTGTTATTTTATTTTTATTAGGATTAGTCATTGCAGAGGATGTACGCAAAGCTTTTAAAAAAATATTTTGGTACGAGAAACGGCAAGAGAAACGCCCAATTTGGCAGGTGGGCATTGGTTTTATTTTCTTCCTCGCGCAAATCGGCGTAGTCATGGTGTTTAGTGCAGGACTAACACAGTTAAAACTAGGCGGTATGCCGCTATTTTTTGTTATTGCTTTTATGAATGCTTTCATGATGACCGTTATTTATGAGGAAATTTTCTTTCGTAAAGAAAGAGCTAAAAATGTTAGTCAATAAGAGTAGAGTCGATTGCATGTGCAATTGACTTTTTTTATGGATTTAACGGAAAATACCATGGAATGTTGCGTGATTTTAATTTTTCAACTGATCTGCGTCCCTATGATTGGTAAAAAGTCTGTTTTCCCGATAAAGTAGAGGAAAGAGGCATTTTCAAACATACGTTTTCGTTTTACAATGAAAAGAACGACGACTTCAGGAGGAAATAAGATGACTAAGGAAAAATTACTATTACTAGACGGTAATAGTTTAGCTTACCGCGCTTTTTTTGCATTGCCACTGCTGACAAATGATAGCGGTATTCATACCAATGCAGTCTACGGCTTTACAACGATGTTGCAACGAATTTTGGAGGAAGAACAACCGACGAAGATGCTCGTTGCTTTCGATGCAGGTAAAACGACATTTCGTCACGATACATTTACGGAATATAAAGGTGGCCGTCAAAAAACGCCACCAGAACTTTCAGAGCAGTTTCCTTATATTCGCAAACTGATTGATGCTTATGGAATTAAACGCTATGAACTAGACATGTACGAAGCGGACGATATTATTGGCACATTGGCAAAAGAAGCAGCAGGACAAGATATGGAAGTAATTATCGTGTCAGGAGACCGTGACCTTACCCAGCTCGCAACGGATAAGGTAACAGTGTATATTACGAAAAAGGGCATTACAGAAATCGAAAAAAACACACCTGCATTTATCGAAGAAAAGTATGGCTTAACACCTCTTCAAATTATAGATATGAAAGGTTTAATGGGGGATGCCTCTGATAATATTCCTGGAGTACCTGGTGTTGGCGAAAAAACGGCTGTTAAATTGTTAAAAGAGCATGGCTCAGTTGAGGCACTGTATGAAGCAATGGATACGTTAAAGGCTTCCAAGATGAAAGAAAAGCTTGTTGCCAATGAAGAGCAGGCATTAATGAGTAAAAAGCTTGCTACAATTTTTACTGAAGCACCGATTGATTTAACGTTAAATGACCTTGCTTATGGTGGACCTAACGAAGAAGAACTAATTAGTGTGTGGCAGGAGCTCGGCTTCAAATCACTACTAGATAAAAGTAATTTTACTGTGGAAGAACACCAACAGGCACCATTTGCTTTTGACATTGTACAAGAAGTGAAGCCAGAGCACTTAAAGGACGTTATGGCGATACATGTAGAGTTAGAAGATGAGCATTATCATACTTGTCAGCCACTAGGTATTGCTTTAACGGATGGCACAGCTACGATTTATGTGCCATTTGAAGTGGCTTCTACATCTGATTTGCTACGTCGATGGTTAGAAGACGCTACGAAGATTAAATATATAACAGATACGAA